>CAYVLB010000023.1:0-19529 GCA_964452325.1 uncultured Sphingobacteriales bacterium
AGACTCCGTAGAGGTTTTCTTCCCCATGCTTAATCAGCAGATGCGGGGGATTATCTGGCATATTGAGCGATTTATCCATCCGGCCAATCGAACGTTCTCGGTTCAGGTGCTGATCGACAATGCCAGTGGCAACCTCCGCCCAAACCTCACTGGCATAATGCATATTCGGACCTTTGAAACCGACAGTGCATTGGTTGTGCCAAGCGATGCCATTCAACAAACACCTGATGGGCGTTCTTTTGTTTTTGTTCTGGTTCCTACAAAAGTTGGGGGAGTATATGAAGTAACCCAGCGTTTTGTTCGAATGGGACAAACGACTCCCCATAAAGCAATGATTGAATCGGGCTTGTCGGCCGGCGAGTGGGTAGCCACTGCTGCATCCCGCGGGTTATCGCCCCAAATGATGGTTCGAATCGATTCTGCCCTCTAAGCATTCCCATTATGCCGCAACGCAAATCGATCTACAAGGAGTTTGGGCTAACCAATTGGGCCCTCAAGAATGCTACAACGGTGTTGATTTTCACCCTGCTAATCTCCATCGCAGGATTGCTTAGCTACCTATCCTTACCGCGTGAATCTTTCCCCGATGTGGCAGCTCCTGAAATATTCGTTACAACTCAATATCCCGGTCATTCTGCCGAAGACATCGAAAACCTAATCACACGTCCCATCGAGAAAAAAATCAAAAAAATATCGGGTGTAGATAAGATCACGTCCACTTCGCAAGCGGGCATGTCGGCGATCAACGTTCAGTTTTCATTTGATGTGGACCCCGAGCAGGCCCTCCGGGAAGTCAAGGATAAAATTGATGAAGCCACTTCTGATCGCAACTTCCCCCAAGATCTTCCAGCCAAGCCCCATGCCCAGAAGCTGGATTTTTCAGAACTCCGTCCGATTCTGAATATCAACCTTTCGGGGCCATTTTCTGCTGACCAGTTAAAGCGCTATGCGGAATACTTACAGGACCGCATCGAACAATTACCGGAGATTTCAGCTGCTGACATTCGTGGACTTCAAGACAAAGAAGTGGAAGTGGCCATCGACCTGATGGCTATGGCGGCCCACAACGTCTCTTTCCGGAAAGTAATCCAGGCTATCCAAAACGAGAATATCACCATCTCCGCAGGGGATATCAAAGAAGGCGGTCTTCGACGAACGGTGCGGGTGGTGGGTGAAATCCGACATCCTCAGGAACTGGCAGGAATTGTTGTTAAAAAGGCCCGCGACAAGATCACCCTCCTGGGGGACATTGCGACCATCCGTTTTCAATATCAAGAGTCCGAAAGTTTTGCCCGTCAGTTTGGACAACCGGTTGTGATGCTCGATATCAAGAAACGGCGGGGGGCCAATCAAATTGATGCCGCTGACAAGATCCGGGACATAATTCGCCAAGCCCAACTTGATTATTTCCCCTCCACACTCGAAATCAGTATTACTAACGACTTGTCGCAAAAAACCCGCAAACAAGTAGCTGACCTCGAGAACAACATTATCTCAGGGGTCATTTTGGTAGTAGGTGTGCTAATGTTTTTTATGGGATTCCGTAATTCCCTCTTTGTCGGCATTGCCATTCCACTTTCAATGCTCATCTCTTTTGTAGCATTGTCGATGATGGGGGCTACATTAAACATGGTGGTGCTTTTTTCGTTGATCTTGTCCCTGGGGATGTTGGTGGACAACGGCATCGTGATCATCGAAAACATCTATCGGTATCGTGAAGAAGGTTATTCGGCACGGGAGGCAGCCCGCTATGGTGTAGGTGAGGTCGCTTGGCCCATCATTACTTCGACGGCAACCACTTTGGCAGCATTTCTTCCATTGGCATTATGGCCGGGAATCATTGGTGAGTTTATGAAGTTCCTACCGATCACTTTAATAATTGTGCTATCGTCGTCGCTGTTTGTGGCGTTGGTTATCAATCCGGTCTTTTCCTTCCGATTTATGCAGTTGACCAGCGCAGATGCCAGAGAAACAGCCATATCCCTTCGGAAATGGTGGGGAATATTGATACTGGGGCTGATAATATTCACCACACGATGGATTACACCTGCTGATGTCGAGTGGGTACGCCGTTTTGTGACTGCTGCTGGCTGGTTGCTCACCTTGACGGGAGGGGGAGTTATCTTATACCAACGGGTAGTGCTGCCAATGATTCGGTGGTTTTTACACCAAGGGTTCCCCTTCATTGAACGGATATATGAAAAAACCCTCCGGTTGGCCCTTCGGAATCACAATCCTCACTGGTTCTTTGCAGGAACAGTAGCGCTCTTGCTTGCCTCATTTGCCTTGCTTCGAGCATTTCCTCCGCACATCGACTTTTTTCCACAAACCAAACCCGACCAAATCTTTGTTTACATCGAATTCCCAATAGGAACCGATATTTTAATTACCGACTCGTTCACCCAATCCATTTATCGCACCATTACTGGCTATTTTTCGGAACATCACCTTGATTCAGCCGTTATCTCTATTATTGAACAAGTGGGGGCTGGCACTACCGATCCACGCCAAGGACCGGCCCCCGGCAAGACACCCCATCGTGCCAAAATCGTCATTGACTTCCACGACAACAAGGACGAATGGGGAATCAATACCTCGCAAATCCTGAATGACTTAAGGGCACGCATTGGGCAATATGCTGGTATCAAAATCACCGTCGACAAAAACCAAATGCGCCCACCAATGGGCATGCCTATTAACATTGAGCTGTCAGGCAACGACTATGACCTATTGCTCCGTACTGCGCTTGACATCAAACGCTACCTGGACGAATCGCATATTCCTGGAATCGAAGGACTGGTACCAGATGTAGAAAAAAACAAGCCAGAATTGGTCGTTACCGTCGATCGCCAAAAGGCCGGACGGCTGGGATTAAGTACCGCACAGATCGGTAATGTCCTTCGGACTGCCCTCTATGGTAAAGAAGCCAACCGATTTAAGCAAGGTGAAGACGATTACCCCATCAACGTACGACTACAGGAGCGCTATCGCTACAACCGCCGCAGTCTGATGGACCTTCCCATTACCTTCCGAAATCAAGAAACTGGCAAATTGGTAGCAGTAGCTGCCTCTTCCGTAATCCACGAACAGCCCACTGTCGCATTCAATCTTATCAAGCGACGTGGACTCCGACGCGTCATTAATCTCTCTTCCAACGTCCTCGAAGGATATCGTGCACCCGA
This sequence comes from uncultured Sphingobacteriales bacterium, assembly GCA_964452325.1. GTDB lineage: Bacteria > Bacteroidota > Bacteroidia > JAADEI01 > JALVCQ01 > JALVCQ01. The sequence goes on from CAYVLB010000023.1 coordinate 3,183, forward strand.
AATTGTCAAAGCTATCGACCAGAAACTTAAAGACTATCCATTTCCTGAAGGGGTTACTTATCGCATGACCGGCGAGCAAGAAGAAATGCAGAAAAATTTCGCCTTTCTTCGACGTGCCCTTCTCATCGCTGTATTCTTGATATTCCTAATTATGGTTACCGAATTCAATTCTATCAAGCAGCCTTTCATTATCCTATCCACGGTGATCCTTAGTCTTATTGGCGTATTGACGGGGCTGGTTGCCTTTCAGATGGACTTTATTGTGGTGATGACAATGATCGGAATCATTGCACTGGCAGGCATTGTGGTTAACAACGCCATCGTCCTGATTGATTATGCGAACTTGACCGTTGAACGCCACCGCCTTCAAAATGGCCTATCGGAAGACGATCCTACCCCCAAAAACCTTCTGTACGAAAGCGTAGTGGAAGCTGGGAAAAGACGCCTCCGACCAGTGTTGTTAACTGCCATCACCACCATCTTTGGAATGCTGCCATTGGCCTTTGGATTAAATATTGACTTTATCGGACTGCTCACCGACCTTGCCCCTCACTTCTACATAGGGGGTAGTAATGTGGCATTTTGGGGGCCATTGGCTCGGGCAGTGATTTTCGGGTTAACGTTTGCCACATTCTTAACATTAGTTATTGTCCCAGCAATGTATATGATGTGGGGAAAACGACACTAAGATTTACATCTCCGGCATATCAAACTCCGTACGGAGTAGCGAGCGAAGTCCGATCCGCAGGGGAATTTTCGGCCGCCATCCCAACCTCTGAATCTTTCGAATATCTAGCAGTTTTTGGGATACCCCGTCAGGCTTCGTGGCATCCCATACCACTGGTCCATTATAGCCTACTTCTTCGGCAATCAATTTTGCCAACTCGCGAATGGAGATATCCCGTCCCACCCCCACGTTGACCAGCTCTGCTTCGGATTCCGTTTCCATGAGCAAAACGCATGCTTCGGCCACATCATCCGCATGGATAAACTCCCGTCGGGGACGTCCAGTACCCCATATTCGCACCCGTGGCACTTACCAGTTATGTAATCAAACCCACCCTGCTGCCGTCGAATCCCTAAATCTGCTAATACTTCGGGGGCGATGATCCCATGACGACGCTCATCCCTTGCCACTGCTTCCAAATTGCTGCTCATCACTTGCTTGGCCAGGTAGAACTTGCGCAACAATGCAGGCAGTACATGTCCTTCCCTGAGGTCGAAGTTATCACCTGGCCCGTATATATTCGACGGCATGGGGATTACCGATGCCATTCCATGTTGCCGATAGTAGGCTTTCAGCATCACTATTCCAGCAATCTTGGCCACAGCATAGGCTTCATTGGTGGGTTCAAGGGCTCCGTTAAGCAATGCCAACTCGGAAATGGGCTGAGGGGACCTTTTCGGATACACACACGAGGACCCCAAAAAGCAGACTTTGCGAACCCCCGCCGCGTGGGCGGCATCGATTACATTGGCGGCAATGAAAAGATTATCTCGGATAAAGTCGGCAGGGCGGGTACGATTGATTTCGATGCCGCCCACGCGGGCGGCCGCTAAAAATACATATTCGGGCTTGTGGCGTAACATCCAACGGACCACCTCCGTCTGACGGCGCAAGTCGAGTTCGGCATGAGTCATCGTAAGGATGTTTCGAAACCCCCGACGGCGAAGGCATCGCACAATGGCACTTCCTACCAATCCGGTATGCCCAGCCACATAAATCCGACTATTGATTTCCATGGGCCAGTCCCCGTTGAATCATCACATGACCAGCTTGATGCAACATTTGCTCTTGACGTGCCAATTCAAGGTCATGGTAAACCATCCGCCGAATAATTTCCTTAAATCCCAATGAAGGACGCCATCCCAACTCGTTTTGGGCTTTGGATGCATCACCTTGCAATAATGGCGGGTCCATTGGTCGAAGATAGCGGGGATCCATTTTCACGTAATCTTGCCAGCAGAGCCCCACTTCCGAGAAAGCGATTTCAAGGATATCTCGTACGCTATGGGTTTGGCCGGTAGCTATCACATAGTCTGCTGGCTGGGGTTGCTGAATCATTTGCCACATTGCTTTCACATAATCGGGGGCATATCCCCAATCCCGTCGGGCATCCAGATTCCCGAGGTATAACCGCTGCTGTAGCCCGAGCTTAATCCGCCCCACTGCCCGTGTGATTTTACGCGTCACAAATGTTTCACCCCGCCGCTCCGACTCATGATTAAACAGAATTCCGTTGCAAATAAACATTCCATATGCCCGGCGATAGTACACCGCTTGATGATAAGCTGCCACCTTAGCCACGGCATATGGGCTCAGTGGTCGAAATGGCGAGGCTTCATTTTGAGGGGCGGGCACATCACCAAACATCTCCGACGAACCCGCCTGGTAGAATCTGACTTCTTTGCCGGAGCTCTTACAGTAGTCCCGCACTGCCTCTAACAATCGCAACGTCCCCATCGCCACTACATCAAACGTATATTCCGGCTGCTGATAAGAGACCATAACATGCGACTGTGCTGCCAGGTGATACACTTCATCTGGCCGCACTTCAAAAACCAATCGGCGCAACACCGCTCCGTCCAGCATATCACCGTAATGCAAAAAAAACCGTGTGGGATGGTGGGGGTCTACATACAAATGATCGATCCGTTCCGTTCCAAAGGTTGAACTTCTGCGGATCATCCCATGAACTTCGTAGCCTTTTTCCAAGAGCCATTCTGCCAAGTAGGACCCATCCTGTCCGGTAACGCCTGTGATAAAAGCAACTTTGCGACTCATTGTTCCCTACTTTGGGGGCGACGAATCAACATCCAGGGGATTTCCACCAGTGGGGGAGCGTGAGTGGGCTGCTTGGGCCATGTATGACGCCATTCCCAGCGTTCTTCTGGAAACAGTCGATGCATTACAGAGATATCGCAATGCCAGGGAGGCCCCTCTTCCCGATGGGTTTGCATAAAGAGGATCAGCAATCGACCACCGGGTCGGAGCCATTCATAAAGCCGATCCACATATCCCGGCCATTGATCGGGGGGCAAGGCACACAAGCTGGTTTGTTCGAAGATGGCATCAAACGGATGCAAAGGGCGCCACTGAAAAAAGTCAGCCTGAATCACCTCTGCCGAAAGACCCTGCTCCCGAAGGCGTTTTCGGAGCGATACCAACGGAGTCAACGCCATGTCAACCGCCGTAACCTCATATCCTTCATAAGCCAATGCTTCTACTTCATAGCCATTCCCACACCCCGGTACCAACACACGCCCTGCCTTCGGAAATGCACCCACCGACAAGAAGAGTGTAAACCCTGCACTTACGCCGCTACGATCCCAAGGAATACGCCCTTCCCGATAGCATTGATCCCACTGAACGTATGCTTCGGCACTTTGCATACTTGCAAATCTACAGTGGAGCACCTGTTCTTCGCATACCTGGCATAAGGCATTGTAATTTCTGTGTTGCTTCTACTGACTTCAAGCTCCATTAAGTTTAATTTTGTTACAAATGTCCCTTGCATGCTCCCCCAGTCCGTTGCAGGATTCCGCAACCCCCAATTTCTAAAGTATGGGACACGCCGTCAACGTGCTGCCTACCAAGTACTTCATCAGTTGAGGATTTGGGAAGTACTGAAGGAATTCAATATTCGTCTGGCCGGGACGATTCCCATCGACGTTGACATTGAAGGTAGCGACTTGGACCTTATATGTGAGGCTTCATCACCGCATTTGTTGATTTCCCTTCTCAAGCGGCATTATCATGGATATATGGGCTATTCAATGAACCTTACGCCCGATAAAGTAATCGTATGCCGCTTTCAATTCGATGGTTGGCCCATTGAGATTTATGGGGCTGCCGTTAAAGTTGAACGGCAACGGGCGTGGGTTCATATGATCGCCGAATGGGATTTGTTGCGAAAGCGAGGTCCTATGGCTCATGCCGAGATTCGGCGGATGAAGCGTCAAGGAATGAAAACCGAGCCTGCTTTCGCCCGATTGTTTGGCTTGAAGGGCGATCCTTATCAAGCCCTATATCGGATGGGAAGCCACATTTTGAATTCTGAATAGCGCCACTCCCGCTACTGACTAACCAATGTAAAGTTGATATGTCGTTTTACCATATCGACACTTTCCAATCGCACCACAACGCGATCGCCCAATTGATAGGTTTTCCGAAGGTGTTTGCCCCGCAGCAGAAAGTTCTCGGCATCAAATACGTAAATATCGTCGGCAATCGATTCGATAGGCACCAGTCCTTCACAACGGGTGTCAAGGATTTCGACAAAAAGTCCCCATTCGGCTACTCCTGAAATAACGCCCTCAAAAATTGCTCCGATGCGCCTTTTCATAAACTCTACCTGCTTCAATTGGATACTGGCACGCTCGGCTTCTTCGGCCCATACTTCCATTCGGGAGGCATGGATGAGCAAACGTTCAATATCTTGTCGGGACCATGGCGGGGGGGTGTTTCCGTTTCGTAGGTAATGATCAATCAGTCGATGGACAATTAGGTCGGGATATCGGCGAATGGGGCTGGTAAAGTGCGTATAGTGGCTGAAAGCCAGTCCATAGTGCCCTCGATCACGGGTCGTATAGAATGCCTTTGACATGGAACGCACCGCCAATGTCCGAAGCAGATATTGTTCATCCTTGCCTTCGACTTGGGCCATCACCCGCTTCAGCGATGCTGCAAATTGATCGGGTGATGAGGTGTCAACTGAATAGCCGAACTGACGAGCAATTCGTCGGAACGTTTCCATTTTTTCTTCTGGTGGGACGTCATGAAACCGAAATGCAAAAAATTGTTTTTTTCCATTCCATCCTCGGTCATCAAGGAAGCGTGCGACGGTTTTATTCGCCAGCAACATAAAGTCTTCAATCAGCAAGTGGGCATCTTTTCGTACCTTTAGGTGCACTGCTATTGGAGCTCCCGTGTCGTCCAACTCAAAGTATACTTCGGGCGTTTCAAAGGAGATGGCACCTTGTGCCAAACGCTGTGTTCGCACGGCATTGGCAATCTGATTAAGGACCTGCAGGGGATTTGCCCAATTACCACGCCCTGTTTCGATGATTTCTTGGGCATCTTCATAGGTGAATCGACGATCCGATTGGATGACCGTACGCCCAATCCACGACTTTCGCACCTGGCCTTCCATATTGATTTCGATCACCACTGAGAACGTCAACTTATCTTCCTTCGGATTTAGGGAACATATTTCATTTGAGAGCCGTTCGGGAAGCATGGGGATGACCCGATCCACCAGGTAAACGGAAGTAGCCCGTCGAGCGGCTTCCTGATCAAGGGCAGAACCGGGTTGCACGTAGTACGAAACATCTGCGATGTGAATGCCCACCTCCCACCACCCCTTCTCCAGTGGTCGAATGGATATCGCATCATCAAAATCTTTGGCAGTGGCTGGATCGATGGTAAAAGTAGGGATGTTACGCATATCCCGTCGACGTTGGATCTCGGCAGGAGATATAATATCTGGTAGGGCATTCGCTTCTTGCAGGACATTTTCTGGGAAGTGGGTGGGAAGCTGAAATTCGATCAGTAATCCTTCCATCTCTACCTTACTGTCACCGGGACGTCCCAACACTGTAATGATCTTGCCAATTGGTTCACTTGACGATGCGGGCCAGTCCACCAATTCGACCACCACTTTATCTCCCAGTTGGGCATGCCCCAAATCTGTTTCTGGGATCACAAAGTCCACGTGAATTTTGGGGTGATCTGGGGCCACGAAATAGGTCGAATGTCGTGCTCTTAGTACGCCCACGAAGGTGGTCCGTGCCCGTTCGAGGATGCGGGTAACCGCACCCTCTCGTCGTTTGCCGGGGCGCACCGCATAGACCATTACTTCCACGCGGTCTCCATGAAGGGCAGTGCTGGTCCGTCGCGGAGGAATAAAAATTTCTTCTTCGCTGTTATCAATCATGACAAAGGCAAATCCTTGGGCAGTAGTTGATATGGTACCCGTAACCTTCGAATGTACTTTCCGATCGTTGTTTTGTTTTTTCCGGCGGTTTCGCAGCCGAAAGCGTCCATCTGGCAATTGAATTACTTTGCCTTGTGCCAGCAAATGTGCTATGACATCGATGCTTTGTTGTTTATCAATCCGGATTCCTTCTTGGCGCAGGTGCTTTCGGATTTCTTTTCGGCTCCAACGCTTATCGGGGTGCGCTTGAAACATTTCAAGGACTCGTTGCCCAAGTTCTTTATGGTTGTTGAGGTATTGAATCATGGGATATTGTTTTTTTATGGGGAAACAGGGTTTTCCATCGATCAAAGTCTTTGCTCCATGAGATTCCAATCCCCTGTCGGGAATATTGCCCCAGCCATAAGTTTTGCTGGTTTTGCACAAATGCGCGTATGCGCATTGCCCGATCGGGCATTAGTCGATAGCTGATTTCAAGGTTGCCCAATAAATTTTGCAAATCATAACGGCCCGATATATAAAATCGTTCATCGAAAAGTTGGGTGCTGAGGGCCAATTCTACCCGCCGCCGTGATAGTCCGGTGCCGGGCACGTCGTTTCCGGGATTATAGGCCACCCCCAATTGGAGGTTATCGATATACTCGACATCCGAAGTAAGGCGATTCAGCAGGCGTGATAATTGGGCGGAGAGGATCGTGCTGAGGTTTTGATATACGGCATCTGATCCAAGCGCTTCGGTCAATTCTCCTCGCACGGGCAAGAAGCGTTCAAATACGAGTAGGGAAATGACTTGGCGCATCAGTTCGTCGGGGTCTTGTCGGATTTGTTGTATAGCGGAAAGTAAGATGCGCTGGGTTTCGCTTCCCGGCCGTCCGGGGAGGTGAATCTCAAAATCAATCCGAATCTCGGGATGCATCAAGGCTCCTCCCAGGTAAATAAACACATCAACGGGATATCGTTGGCCACGAAGCACAGCCAGCTGTTCCCGAGGGATTGAGGAAGCCAACAGGTCGGAGATGTCTGCATGCACGCGATGCAGTGCTGTGATACGGATTTCAGCATCGTACGGATCGCCCCGCCATTGAATATATCCGCCGGGAAGGATATCGAAGCGACGTTCGAACACATCTAATACCACAAAATGATAATGCCCTTCATCGATCGAATATTTTCCACGAATAGTGAACGGTCCGTCTCGTTCTATCTCTCCAAAGGTAAGAACACCCCTACCCCGACCTTCAACGTGCTCGCCAGTACGTGGGTCCACCCAAATGCGGATGCGGGCCATGGGAGTAAGGGTCGTTGTCATAAAATATCGGAAAGAATAGTCATCATCTTTGCTGCGGGAGCTGACGCCTTGTGGCGTAATCCATTCAATGAAATCATACGGGTCTCCGATCTTTCCTTCACCTAAGGGAAGATCGATTGCCGTACCTTCTTGACTTTGAAGTTCGGCATTCATAAATACATCAGATAACATCCCTGAGAATGAGACCCGTCCGGATGCATGGGCTTGACCGTAAAAGTAATCGTTGTCGACAGCGGTTGTATTCAGCACCGTAAACGTATCCAAGTGTAGTAAGAGGTCTATGGAGGTGTTGGCAAAATAGTCATAATCCAAATGCCCATCCGCCCGCGCAGTATGTCCTCGCATATCAACCAATATCAGACTATCGATCCGTAAATGCCGATGATCGAAAGCAAAGGAATGATCAAATCGGTAATGAGTTTTAAGGGTATTTACCGTAAATCCCAGGCGCTGTGCTTGGATTGATCCAGTAATGAGTGGGGCGGATAGCAACCCGTCTACGAAAACGTGAGCATTGAGGTGTCCTTCCAAATTGGAGATAATATGACGGTAGTAGTTGTGTAATGTCTGAAATGGCAAATCTCGAACGATGGCTTGCATCGAAATCAGGGGTGTTTCCCACAATTGAGATAATTCGCCGTCAGCTCGTATCCATGGCTGGTGCTGGGGACCATCCAAGCGAGCGACGACGCGAGTGCGTTGCCGTTGCGGGATAGCTTCAAGGGTCGCCTGAAACGTGCCTAATGTGTCACCTGTAAAAGTAAATGGGCTGATTCGGAGCTGTCCGTGAACGAGGCGGTTGGACCGTTGCCATGAAAGATTGGCAAAGAGTTGGCCACCCATCTCACCCAGCATTCCTCCCAAATGTGATGCGACGTAATCTACCGGAATGCGGGCCGCACGGAGTTCATATCGTTCGCGGGGATGCATTCTTCGGCGGAGGGTCAAATAGGCCGATCTTGAACGAAGCGATACGTCACCAGGACGCCACCAACGATTCCATACCACCTGCCAGGGGGTAGAAGAAAAACGCCACACTGAGTCGTAGATCACCCAGTCAGTAGTATCGAAATCAAGTATGAAAGTATCTGCTCCCCGATAGTGCATTCGTCCCCGTATAGGTACGACCAACGCGGCAGTATCCTGAACCAGGAGCAAATTCCACGTCGCCGATTTGCGGGATAGGGCTGCTGAAAATTGAACCTCATCTGAGAAAGGGCGCCCCCTGATTTTCATATTCTCAGCACGAAGTTGAAGGGTTCCTACACGGGCATCCCCTCCATAATAAAGCCCAAACCCCTTGCCAGTGGCACCATAGGCCGACCATTCCCCCATGTGAAGTAAAATTGTTTTCACCAGATTGTCATCATCCATATCGAATTGGACGTGCACCGAATCGACGACATGAAGGTCCCAGTCGACCAATCCCAACAAAACCTCCGGATGATAAATTGAAAAGCTACCCGCCATGCGGACATGCATTTCTTCAGGTGTTGTTTCGGCCGAGGTAGGATATCCTACGAAGTGGTTTCCCCACTTACGGACAAGATGCCAGGGATCTTTCCAATCAAAGATTCCGTATAGGGTTGCGGTAACGGCAGGTGAGCGGAGTAGAATTGTTTTTCGGAGGCCATCTGCACCGATTTTAGCTTGTAACGAATCAAGTAATAATGCACCATCTTTCGACGCAAGATATAGGGCATTTCCATCGACGTCAATTTGGAAGGAGTCTGTCCGGTTCCACTGCCCGTGTAAGGAGAAGTTGCCGCCGAAGCGTGCTTCGCGGGGTATCAATCCCAAGGCTTGTAGATCCAACAATCCCACTTCCCATTGTGAAGTCGTACCAATGCCTTGACCTCCGAAGTCTACCACACCATTAAAGGTAAAGTCGGCATGGGGATTATGGGCTTCGACAAGTCCAGAAAACAACTGTGGTGTTAGGTAGCCGTGGACGACAATGTTTTGCACTGGCCGTCCCCGACGAAAGACAACCCGCATCAACGTTCCCGTCATATGGGTTTGTAGTGAATCTACACTTTGCCCCCCTCCGTGAATGGCGAGAATGGCATCCAGGTCATCCACCGGCACCGAAGGCCATATTGTGCGCAACCGAACTTTCGACAAGTGCACCCTCCCTTGATATCGTACGGCCCCAGGGGCGGATTGCCATCTCAAATGCCCTGCCAACTTACCTATCCGAGTTGTTAACTGTCCTTGTGTTAACAACTCAGAAAGCCGTCCTTCTAACTCTCCCACGTACTCAATGGGTCCGATAGAGTCTGCAAGATATGCATATCCCATTGGCTGTAAGGCCCAGCGAACCATCGATTGGCTTATCGACAGATAGTCTACCTTCATGTGATGCTGCATCTGTTGTACGTCACCACGGTAATTCTTTATCAGCCAATGGCCCCTCCACCTACCTTCATTTCCAAGCTGCCACGAAGCGTGACGAATTATCAGCGAATCGGGGTGAATATCAATTAGGCACGATCCCTGTAATGCATGCACTGGTAACTCCATTGAGGAAGGGAGCCACCATTTCCATGCGCCAGAGTCGACATAAAAAGCTTTTGCATTGAGTATTTGCCGATCCTTGCTTATGCGGAACCCGCCTTGCCAATAGATAGACGGTCCTTTGAGGTAAAATTGATCAGACTCCCATACGCTATCGTGGTATTCAATTTTCCCCGATATTGAATCCAAGATGACCTGTCCATTTCGTCGGGAACGGCCAATTGCCAAGAATCCTATCACTCCTTGAGGGTCGATATTCCAATAACGGCCATGCACTCCACCAACAGTGACCATATCATTCGGTTCCAAAGCCCGGCCATGATATATCAACTGCCCAACACGCCACTCCATAACGCGCCAATTGGCATCCATCTTCCCATCATCTTCCGGGTTTTGCCATTGGCGAAGCCATTGCTCGAAAGGGCCAATTTCGCTATCCACCGTAGCATTGAAGATAAACAAAGAGTCGGTTGTCAACGACCGAATCGTCCATCCGGTTTGTCGTCCCCATGCCAGCACCACTTGCACACCCAATGATTTTGCAATGAGGTGTTCTGTTGAGTCGTGCAGCTCTATTTTCGACATTTCCCAACGAAATGGTACATACCATCGCACAGATGTTATCCTGACCTCTTCTGCAATGGGGGGAGCTATTTTGTGCAATATCCATCTGACCCAATTGTCAGGAATCGGGACTCCCCACCAATATGCCCACATACTCAAGGCGAATGCGACCGCCCCTCCAACAACGATTATACTTTTTCGGCAACGGTGGGTCGTATGCTTTGCACTTGAACGTTCATTCACAGCCAACCAGCACGCCTTCTCTGCAAAGATGCATTTTTAATCATACATTAAATCGGAAATGGATAATGTCGTGGTCTTGAATCACATACTCTTTTCCTTCCAAACGCAATTTTCCTTTTTCCCGACATGCTTGCTCAGACCCCAATGCTACAAAGTCATCATACGCAATTACCTCAGCTCGAATAAATCCCCGCTGAAAATCGCTGTGGATTGTTCCAGCTGCATCATATGCGGTGCTTCCCCGTCGGATTGGCCATGCACGTACTTGCTTCGGGCCCGCGGTAAAGAACGTGATTAAGCCCAACAATTGGTAGGTTGATCGGATGACTTTATGAACTGCGGGTTCATCGAGTCCATATATTTTCAGGTATTCCTGGCGCTCCTCGTGGTTGTCAATTTCGGCCACTTCGGCCTCAATCTGCGCATTAATCAACAACAAAGCTGCCCCTTCTTCTTGTGCCACACGTTGCAATTGCCGAACGGATTCACGGGGCTGATGAAGTTGGTCCTCATCGACGTTGAGCACATACAATACGGGCTTGGCGGTAAGCAATCGCAATTGGCGGAAAAACGGAATCTCCGCAGTTGTGGGCTGAAAGGTCCGAGCAGGTTTGCCCTGTTCTAAAATATACTGAATCCGCTGTAGCATTGCATCTTCGAGGATCGCGGTTTTGTCTTGTGCCTTCAACGGCTTCTGCAATCGTTTGCGCCGCCGCTCAATTGTTTCCAAGTCTTTAAGTATCAGCTCGGTATCGATAATTTCTTTATCCCGGATAGGATCGACACTCCCTTCCACATGGATCACTTGCCCTTCGTCAAAGGCCCGAATCAAGTGAATGATAGCATCGACATTGCGGATATTCTCAAGGAATTGATTGCCTAATCCTTCCCCTGCAGCAGCACCTTTGACCAATCCTGCAATATCCACAATCTCAACCGTTGCGGGGACTACGTCTTGGGGCTTGACCAATGCTGCCAATCGGACTAAATGGGGGTCAGGAACTTCCAACATTCCCACGTTGGGGTCAATGGTACAAAAGGGGTAATTAGCGGCATCTGCTTGGGATCCTGACAACGCAGAAAAAAGGGTCGATTTCCCCACATTGGGAAGGCCCACAATTCCGGCACGCAGTGGCATGAGTTCGAACAATTAAAAGGCCTGCAAAGAAATACAACTTGCCCCGCGATGAACCATTTCATGGTAACGGCTGGCCCCATTCACCGGGACCAACCGTTACTTTGATGGCTCCAACACTTGCTTATTGTTTATTAAACCTTGCTACCGAAAAGTACTTCCCATCCGAAACTCGGACTATATAGCTTCCAGGTGACAGATTATCGACGGGCAGCCGAAGCTGCTGTTCAAAGGTCCGAAACCACCGTACACTCCGCCCGGTCATATCCTGAACTATCACTTCCTTTGGTCCAGTCATCGCAGTACTCAGCTCAATCCATACCATTTCACAGGCGGGATTGGGCCATAGGCGGATAGTGGTTTCCACTTGGGGAGAAAGCACGCCGGTGTAATAGTTGTTACCTTCTGGTTTGATGGTTCCATCAGCAATCTTTGCAATGGGCACGTTGGCTACTACAATCTCATTTAAGGTGCCGGGATGTTGCCCCAGCAAAGCCGTTCCTGGAATGTTATCGCGCTGAAACATCACTCGAAGGGTATCCCCACTCACCCGGGGTGGTGCATAAGGAAACACGCATTCGCGCAGTTCATCATCGGTCAAGTTTTTGGGCACCGTATCCCACTCACTACCATCGTAATAAAAAGCCCATACGTCCCGATAGTTTGGCCCGTCAATCGAAAAGGCCGAATCCACCAATGCATCATATACCACCAATAGTCGTCCATTGGGTAATACTACGCCATTTACATGCGTAGCACCTGCAGTATACCAATATCGTGCGCCTCCACTTAAGGCATAGCTAAGGTCATTGACATTATAGCTACCATCGCCATATTTGTCATAAGCGGCATCTAGAAAAAGGCCGCTAAAAGCATATCCGTTCGAATCCGGAGCGTTATCTTCATTCCAATAGCCAATTGCCGTAATGGATGGGTACCATCTCGTCTCGGACGAATCGGGAGCATACATAATTTCCAGCCCCATAGTTGCAGCCCAAAACGCATGGACTTTTCCGTTGTCATCGATGACGACATCGACCGATCCATCGGTAGTTGTGGAAAAGACCGAATCGGGATATGATCCATCTTGGGCGATATTTGGCGTATCAGGCCATCGGTCAATGTAGGTATGTGTAAAGGTAGCGCCCCAATCTGTTGATTTCCACAAAATGATGTGGTCTCCGATTCCACCGGTGATGATCGCCACGATGCTGTCGCGGGCGTCAATGTTGTAGCCCAGCACTGACGCCATTGAATAGATTGAGGAGTCATAGCCCGGCAAGGTAGTGCCATTATTTTCCCATTGTCCAGAATTGATATTGTACTTGAAAAATATCATCGGATTGACCACGCCCTTTTCCACCGTATCAATGATCTGCTGCCCATCATAGGCACGTCCAATTGATATTGCATACAAGTATCCGTCGGCAGCTACAGTGGATGGATAAAGAAATACCCAATTGTTGGTAGAAGACAAGCCGAAAATCGTATTGTTCCATGTTCCTGAAGGCAAGCTTCGCCGACTGAAGAACATGTTGGCATGTGATAACACGTAGTCGTAGTAAGTGCCGTTTTTTTCATAGCGTCCCAAAGTGGGATAAAAATTTCGATATTGCTGATTGATTCGCTGAGCTGGGATTGGACCCCATCCCCCGTTAGGTATCCATTGATTATATCCCACCCCATTTTGGGTCCAACCGGCAGAAGTGTCCAAGATCATTTGCCACACACCACTCCATCCGTTGACGGGGTCATCCACTGCCCGCGATTGGGCCGATCGCCACGTCTGAAAATCCCAGTACGTATTGCCAATTAATTCAAAATTAACCACACCCCCTATTCGTTTTCTCTCCGTTGGGGTTGGTGTGGATAAATTGAGCGGATGAACACGCCATGGAAGCAGTTCCACCTCAGGGACTGAACGTTGAGCGGGTACGGACATTCCAAGCTGTTCGAACGATGTAGGTAACGTGGTCTGTGCATGGAGGATCGCTCCGGTCATGCTGATAATTGCTGCTATGGATTGCTTCATCATATGAGTGTGATTTTGAAGTTGACAATAATAAGCACCCTATCCAATACGAGGGGTCCACTGGTAAAGAATGATTCCTGCGGCCACGGCCACATTGAGTGACTCAAAATTCCGACACCCTGTGACTTGGACGCTGCGGGCGCCAAGTTGGTGCCATTTGACATCGATTCCTTGACCTTCCGATCCCACCACCAACATCCATGGCAACGAGGGTTTTAGTGATTCCAACGGCTCACCCTTCATTTCAGCTGTCCATACTTCCATGTGTTGATTTGCTAACCATTGCTTTAACAATGACCACGAGTTCATCCGGACAACGGGCATTCGAAATACGGCTCCTGCGCTTCCACTGATACATCGGGGGTGCCACGGGTCGATTCCTCCCCACAAAATCACTGCATCCAATCCGAACCAATAGGCAGTCCGAATAATGGATCCTGCATTGCCGGGATGCTGAATGCCATCAAGAAGAATGGCAGTCTTTGCCGACACAGGCAATTGATATTGTGGCATCGGCAATATGGCGACCACCGGCGGTGGGGTGTTGGTAGTGGCAATGCGTTGAACAGCCTGGGCATCGATATAGACCGGTGCAAGTGATGGTGGCAATGCATGCAAGATTGCTTCGTCTCGGGCCACTATTGCAATGGGGGTAGTGCCTGTTGCCAATGCCTCTAACAAGGGGTGGATGCCTTCTACAATAATGCGTTTTCGTGCGATTCGTTCTTGGGCCGAACGGGCCCAGCGCCGCCATTCCATCACTTGACGACGCGTCAGTTTCTCCGCCATAAGCCGATCTAATGCATGTAGCAATCAGGGCAATGGAGGCCATTCAATGCGGTCGGGTACCACAAAAAAACCATTCCGTGCAATGAGTGTATCCGCCTTGAGCTGTGGCCAAAGTGATATTGCTTCCATGCGGGAACGAAAGTCTCCCACCCGTATCTTGAAATAAGGTTGTTGATAGATCAGGTATACGGGCCATTCCGGATAGTGTTCCAGTAAATAGTGCCGAAGATCCATTGCTTCACTGCGCCGAGTGGTGGCCAACAACTGCACCCGATATCCCGGAAGGTTTGGCTTGGAGCGAGGTATCGGATGAATGTAGCGCTCCAGAGTTGCAGGATACTTCAGCCATACAGTACCCTGTTGCTCACCCCTACATGGTTTTTCCAGTGACTGTCCCCATAATGCACCCATTAGCCATGCTGTCCCGATGATTAAACTTCCTGCCTGCATTATTTGCCAGATCATATGACTCCTTTAAGGATTTCAATTCCGGAAGAGGTTCCTAACACGTCGGCCCCTGCTTTCAGCAGGGCTATGGCTTGTTCAGGGGTTCGAATCCCACCCGATGCCTTGATCTTTATGTTGTCGGGTAGCGTTTCCCGCAAGCAATGAATGTCTTCTACTGTGGCACCTCGTCCAAAGATACCAGTGGAAGTCTTGACATAATCAGCGCCTGCCTTTACCACCATCTGGGCAACGAATTGAATATCATCACCATTTTTTAGCAAGCCTGCCTCAATAATTACCTTGCATGAGACATGATGGCGATGGCACACATTCACCACTGCTCCCACATCTTCTGCGACCGACTCGAAATGTCCACTATGATATGCGGCATTGTTCATGACCATATCCAATTCGTCGGCGCCATTTCGGATCAATGCTTCGGCTTCTGCCACTTTGACTTCGGTGGTATGATAACCGGTGGGAAAGCCTACCACACTAACCAGGCGAATGCGCTCATCATTGCCCAACAACTGACGGACATATCCTACAAAGTAGGGTGGTACACACACTCCCCGGAATCCGTATCTGCGGGCTTCTTCTACCAAGCGGTCAATATCCGATTGTGTCGTATCGGGTTTCAGTCGCGTATGCTCGATGCGCGCGGCGATCTCAGGTGCGGACCACCTTGCCATGGCAATGTTTGTATTTTTTCCCACTACCACATGGACATGGATCGTTCCGTCCCACTTTTTTGCCTTCCCGACGGAAAGTGGTGGGCCGTTGAGGAGGGCGACCATCCAGTGGCGACGGCACTTCCTTTCCAGGCGGTGCAATGGGGGTTGTGGGGATGATGCCCTCACGTGATGCCTTTAAGTTGCGTCGTCGTGGCGGTCGTTGAGGCGAATGAGAAGATGTGGGAATCTGTTCGACGGGAATCAATCCTTTGAAAATCCATCGAAGAATCTGTTTGTTGATACGTCCCAATGACTCTTGAAATAACTTAAAGGATTCGAATTTGTAGATCAGCAAGGGGTCTTTTTGTTCGTAAACAGCTGCCTGCACAGATTGGCGCAACTCATCAAGTCTGCGCAAGTGTTCTTTCCATATGTCATCGATAACAGCCAACGAAGCGACCTTCAAGATCATACGCACGATGGATTCGCCATCGGACTCGACTGCTTCCCGCAGGGGCACTAGCACTTGGAGGACGTATCTGCCATCGCTAAACGGCAAAACAACGTTTTGAATTTTTTCTCCTTCATTTTCAAGCACCTGTCGAAATACGGGCAGGGTTTGTTCGATATGGAGTGATTGTTTTCGCTGGCAGTGCTGCAATGCGGCTTCGACAAGATGGTCTTCGAGGTCGTCGGTGTCC
>CAYVLB010000024.1:0-19387 GCA_964452325.1 uncultured Sphingobacteriales bacterium
AGCATGCGATACTGGCAACAGCCCTCCTGTTCCCATGTCAGCCAATGCGTAATCCAATGTGAAAATGTCATAGCTAACTCCCATGCCAAACGATGGGCTTACCAACGTCACATGTCCCCCTTCCACTGATGGATTGGTAATGCGCTGGAATCGATGAATTCCACCCCGAACAAATACCATTTGTCGATAGGATGCTTCGAGGCTGAAACGGATGTCGCCCCGAGCACCAAACGGCAGATATATATTAAGCTCTGGGATCACTTGCCATTGGGACGATTGTCGAACCGGCTTCCAAAAGTAAGCACCTCCCAGTAGCAAAGCAGGACGGGTGATCTCCACCGTTCGAATGGGTACCCGATTCCCTACTGATTCAAGGATTTCCTGTTGGGAAGGACTGAATGAATAATGCCATACGTTAAATGTTCCTGTCGCATCGCGCAAGCTCATTGCTATGCTCCAGTGTTGTGTAATTAGCTTGCCCCCCAGATCCAGTCCAAATCCCCGTGACTTTCCGAATGATCCCACATTCCGGAAAATGTATTTAAACTGGGTACCCATCACAATACGGGTCCTTACTTTTTGTCGGGAATATAGCCGAAGATACCACTGGCGAGCATAGCTTATCAGAAGGGCATTGTCCGTCACCGAAAAAGGGACAAGTTGCTCATAACGCACCCTTCCCGCCGGATCAATGAGCTCCAATGTGTTGGGAATATTGTCAATTCCCCAACGTACGTAGGTGATGGCAGCATTACCTGTTGTTCCAGCTTTGCCGCGAAGGGTGAATACATTATAATTGGCGATTCCGCCGAAATGAACCATATGAAAAGCGCTCAAATGCCAAGGAGCAGTTAACACCCCGATACTGGCCGGGTTCCAATAGGGGGTCATCGAATCGGAAGTATTGCCTCCCAACCCCATTGCCATATTACGGGCATTCGCACCTATTTCCAGGAAAGCATTGCTATACCGAACCTGACCTTCTATCCCAACGGATCCCATAAATGAAAGTCCACCAAGAAATACTTGCCACCACTTCATCGGAGGATCACCAGTTTGCCAATGCCATGCTTGAAATATCGTGCAGTACCCCAATCCCGCACTTTCACCGGTTCACCATTGCGATATGCCACTACCTTATACAAATAAACGCCATTCGCCAATGGGATGCCATCATTGGTCGTACCGTCCCAAACATAAGAGGATATGTTTTGACCAATCTCAAAGTGATCATATTCATGAAGTGGGATTTCTTTGACCACTTCTCCGGTGATGCTCATAATGTAGATGGTCAACCGATCAGGAGGAGCTCCCGTCAGAGTATATACAAAACGGGTGGATGTGGTGAATGGGTTGGGGTAAGGCAGCAAGTGAGAGATAGTAGTGGCATTGATCACCTCGAAATCGATACGATATGATGGAGAATCAGCCAAATTGCCGGAACCATCGCGAAGGGTAACTTCTAAGGTATATACCCCATCTGCCAAATGTTCTGGGCGCCAATAAAATTCGGCTGGCCGATACGCACCTTCCGATGGGATAAACTCTACCGTCGGATCGGTATAAGCAATGCGGCGGGGAGTGCTGTCGTTGGGATAACGAACTGCCACCGTTAACAGTGTGGTGTCGTCGATGTAAAAGAAAGGATGATTATCCCGTCCACTAATTCGAATCTCTGGTGAGGGAGCCACCACCTCCCCGTTGAAAATATGCTTGCCATCGAATGTGACGTCAACGATTGGGTTAATATGGTCTCCCCGAACATAAAACGGAATGCTTACGAAATTGTTAAAACGGTTGGATTCTGCCGGACGATTCAATGGATTGATCTCCATGCGGAAGAGGTAGTCTCCTTCTTGTAGGGGGGTTGTCTTGTAGGTAAATGTGATGGTGTCTATTTGACCAGGATCCATTGGGCCAATCTGGCGCACATCATTCGAGAAAACCATCTGGTTTCTTGCCAAACTGATAATGGAAAAGCGGACGTCCGATGAATCCAAAAGCGTATCGCCCCCATAGTTTTCAAAGGCAATGCCAAACCGAAGGGAATCTCCTCGCCACAAAGTGTCGTCGTGAAAAGTATAATAAATCGCCGGATGAATGGTCAAGTCTGGCACCCCTTCATAGTGGACAATCCAATCGATAAGTTGGGGGGGTGTACGAAAGCGATGATCTTTGATCCAGGCTTCAAGTTCCAAGTACGGGTATTCTTCCGCATTGATATTGTTCAATGATCGAAAATTAGCGCTATCATAAGCCAAAAGCACCATACGTTCTCCTTGCGCATTGATCCCCCATATGCGGGTCAAAATAGTGTCATCTGATGTTTCCGGCCGCCAACTAATTTCCATGTCGTTCCATTGCTTGGCCGGGCCAATGCGGCGAGAAAACAGGTAGCCATCTTGTCGGATGGGTGAGAACGTTACTGATGCCGAGAGGATTTGTAGATTCGGAGGCAACGCACCGACAGTGGTATCGGGCAGAATCTCGAGGGCTGGACCATAGTTGCCTTTTCGACCAATGCAGATATAGGGCCAATCCGGCCCCGAGATTTGAAAAATTCGTTGCGCTCCTATCGACTGCATGGCATGAGCAAACGTGGTATCTTGGAGCCATTCGGGAAAATTATTGTATTGGCGCCCCGTGATCATCACCACGTGATAACCGTCAGGGATTCGGCCAATCATAGCGGCAAAGGAGTCGCGCAAACTTTGATTGCTCAAATTGTAGGAAAAGAACGACTCAGGTACGTGGGGTGCTCGGGTCGCACGCGCAAATGAGGAAGGAAACGTAAACCGACTCAGATCATCAGGATTGAATGCCACAAAATGAACATGATGCTCCAGATAACCAAATACGATCCGTGCATAATCGAAACGAATTTCTGCTGCTGCACGATCGGGATGGTTGACTCCAACAGTCTGTGCCCGGATAATGGGTGAAACAAATCGGAGAAAATGCATAGAACGCCCCAGAGAGTCCCAATAAATTCCGTTTGTTCGGCTATCGGTAAATTGATGAAACGCCACTTGCCCCCATCCCGGACGAGATCCCGCCGCATATGTGAATGAGGCGGTGCTCCACTCCGAAGTGCTCCCATCGGCAAATAGAAGACGAACCCGCCAATAATAAGCAGTAGAATCCGGAGGAGCTAAGGTTGTCTGCCACTCCGCAATATATTGTGCGGTAATGGGAGGAGATGTTTTTTTCCAGGGACTATTAAAAAACGGTGTTGTATCAATTTCGAATTCAAAAGTCTGCGAGGTAAGTTGCGTTCCCTGCACCCGAAGGATTACGGAACGGGTAGGAACCAATGCATACCGCACGGGAGCCAATGGAATCGGAGTATTGGAAGCGATGAATGCGGAGACGCTGACTTCGTTGTTGTCCTCGCGGATTTCCGCCCATTGGTCTTCGGGATCCACTGTAAGCGTGAATGTGTTCTTGCCAAAAGATTGCTTGCCTCCCAGGGGCATCATGAACCGGAATGTATCCATGTAGTAAGGTGTCGGAACGAAATAGTTAAATGTGTCTACGTTTCCACCTTGCGGATAGCTTCGAATGATGCGGACATGAAGGGTATCGGCAATGGATCGACCCCAATTATAAATTTCCGCCACAAGTGCCATCGAGTCCAATTGGGTGTGGAGGGGCTCGGGGGCAAAGCGCACACCCGAGTAAGTCACTTCATAGTCCGGGAACGATGGGGCATACATTCGAACGGCGGGATCTCCCTGCAAGTTAAATTGCAAACATTGCATCTCCCCAATGATCCCTTTCTGTGGATAGAAATATAACCGCATGGCATGGTCTAAGATATCCCCGATAGGGGCACCGAACTTATCACGAAAAGCACTTTGATAAAAAGCTGAATTGAAGCTGTGGAGTTCATCCTGCCATGCATACCCCGTGCCTGCCAACCATATCAGGGCACCCAACGAATCGTGCATTAAAAATCGTTCCCCCATCGACCCACTGGTGTAACAGTTTCCTAAAATGCATCCCGCAAAATACATGATGGGATAGCGCCTGGTATTGTTGTATTCGTATGGATCACCAATGTCAATCTCTAAAATGTCTGCTGCCCCATGTCCAAAATAGGATGTCATGGAAACCCCTTCATTGACCAAACGAATAATCTTATCCTTTAGAGTCCCTGTAACAGGCAGGTCATCACTCTTTCGAATCAGCCGGACGTTCATCCCAGCTGGCGTATCCGTAGCCACTTGAGCATATTGTGAAAGAAAATGTGAATAGATCAAGTTCTCACTCAGGTTGCGACCGCCTGCCAGATGGAGGATATGCTTTTGCCATTTCTGGGGGGATAATTGCTCGTGGGTACGAACTTTATCAAGATAGGCAAATATGTGGGAATTGGAAAGTGCGGATACGCGTCCTATAATCAAGTCTGGGAATATGTCCGAATTGGTCAACTGATTAACCAAAAGGTAGTCTGATGGAGGAATTCCCCATGTCGGGATTAAATCCCTTGCGTTATTGGTTCCCCGCAACAAAGAACGAGCCTGAATGCCTTTGCCTAAAAAGAGCACATACCGCAGGGGAATGTTGGGGTAGCGATCATAGAGGGCCTCAAAAAACCGCTTGATGGCCATGGGATGATGAAGCCCATAGTAAAAGTGATCATATAATGAATCGGCATATACGATATCAACTTGATATCCCGTATTGCGGCGGTAATCTCGGTAGGCTTCAGCACCCGTTTTGAGAGAAGTATGTGAGACTATCAGATAGTCGGTGGTAGGCGAGATACCAGAGAAGATATCGGCAAATGTATAAGCACTAATTCGGTCTGGAAGGCGAGTGTATCCGGAGTCGAGGAAATAGAATATTCGGTTGGCGGGAAGGGCTATTTGCAATGAGTCGCCAGCATAAATGCCACGATAGATTACCCCTCCGTTGAGGTCATAAATCCAAGGATGCTGGACTGTGGCAGGGATTCCTCGGAATACATAGTTCGCAATCGTGCCGATTGATCCTTCAGTACGAAACTCGAAAAGTGGCGGTAGATCGTCAATGAATAGGGTGTGGTTGTATTCAAGTTCAGCATATGCCACGGAAATGGCAGAATAGCATCTTTCATGCCATACGAAATATTGCACTTCCATTTGGTCGGAGAGATAGTAGTCGGGAACTGACACATCAAAGAGCGAATCATCATAT
This sequence comes from uncultured Sphingobacteriales bacterium, assembly GCA_964452325.1. Taxonomy (GTDB): domain Bacteria; phylum Bacteroidota; class Bacteroidia; order JAADEI01; family JALVCQ01; genus JALVCQ01. Next base: position 5,182 of record CAYVLB010000024.1, read on the forward strand.
CGACTGACCAGGACCGAATCTACCAAAGGGTAGGCAACATTTACGTTTCCTTGTTGATACCGAATGCTAAAATTATACTTGTTGTTGAACGTACGTCCACACCATTCATCGTTGGCACGGGTAGTGACATATGTTCGAAATCGGGCTTGCGGTGAAGAAACGCGATTTCGAGCAGAAAAGGTAACTTTTAAATCTTTGTTGTTGATGATCTGTTCCGACATCCAGCCTTCTCCAGTGCCATAGTAGGAAATTTGAAAGTACTTGTTATGTGAATTGATGTCGTCGTAGTATTTGGTGAAAAAATTTTTGCGTTGTCGGTACCGAAACCAGTTGCTGTTGGGGTAGGTTGGCGAAGTTGTGGAAGTAATGAGGGCTAAACGCAACCCGTATGCGGTGTCAATGCCAAGATAATAAACGTTGGTGTCGGAATAGATACTGACTTCCTTGTTGGGCTGATCAGTGGGACGTACGTAAAGGGGCGAATCCATGGTGCCGTCATTCGGATGCCCCAAAAAAAGAATGTAATCTCCTGGGTCGAAACTGCCATCGGATTCCCCCACCACGTAAATGGGGTATGGATTTCCTCGCCAATACATTTGGAAATAGCGCGGATCAATCGAAGCAAGGTTAGGAAAGATGTTGTTAAGGTCGCTATAGCCCATTTTGTATAGGCCCGTATTAGCTATTTCAATCCGTGCATAGGTTTGACCGTATTGATACCACGATTGCGCCCTACTTTCCACGGTCCAAAACCCCAATACAACGATGACAAGCCATGGCCCCAACGTACCTTGCCGCATCACCAGCTGCTTGACTAACAGGCTAATAACGCGATTGTCAAACGAAAAATTATTCCAAGATTTCGAGGAGTTCATCCAGTTTGGGAGTGAGGATAATCTCCGTCCGCCGATTTTTGCGTCGGGCTTGGGGTGTTGTCGAGGGGTCTATTGGATCATACGATGATCGACCAGCTACTGTAACCCGTTGAGGGCTCACTTTACCTTTTTGGATGAGGATGCGCGCTACGGATGTTGCTCGCATGACGCTGAGGTCCCAATTATCTTTCAGACATCCACTTCCCCGCAGAGGCACATCATCGGTGTGTCCTTCTACCATTATGTTGACATCTGGCTGCTGGTTGAGGTATCGTGCCAGCTGAATCAACGCTTCTTTCCCTTCACGGTTGACGGCATAGCTGCCTGAAGGAAAGAGTAATTTTTCTTGAAGGGTTACGTACACCTTCCCTTTCTTGATGTTGACACTCATGCCTTTGCCTTCATATTTGAGTAAGGCATGGGCAATTTGCTGGCGAATGGCTTTAACGGTCGAATCTTTCTCGCGCAATACCCGTTCCAATTGGCGGATACGTTGCTCGCGCTCGTTGAGTTCTTTTTCCAATGACTCCAGGCGAGCTTGGAGATTGAGGAGCTCGAGCTCTTTGTTTTTGAGGACTTTTTCTTTGCTTTGGAGCTGTTGTTCTTTCAGTTCGAGCTTAGCTTTGAGGGTGGCTACGTCCGAGGATAATTCTTCCGACTCTCTTGCTTTTTCAGCCAGTAACTCCTTATTAACACGAAGAAGACGCTCGTAGGCGGCATTCAGTTCATTATAGAGGCGTTGCAGGTTACGGTTAGTACTATGAAGCAGTGCGGTATCGCTTGATAATTTGGCGATGATTTTTTCCTGTTCGTTGGATTGCTCAAGGAGATGATCACACTTTGCCTGAAGTTTGGTGACCTTCAATTTGAGGACTTCAACTTGAGTTTCGCAGGATTCTTTATCTTTTTTCAGTTGTTCGTTCTCGTTTCGAAGGTCTTCTACCACACGGGGTGAGACGCATCCCCACCACGTACCAATTACTGATAATGTAAGGATGACCCCGAGACCATGGCGAATCATTGCTCGTACTTTTTGAAAATAACGGTTGCATTGTGTCCCCCAAACCCAAAGGTATTACTCAGCGCACATCGTACTGGTCGTTGTTGGGGCCTGTTGAGGGTCAGATTAAATCGGGGGTCAATATCCGGGTCGGGGGTGTGATGGTTAATGGTGGGCGGTATGATATTCTCTTGAATGGCCATAATTGCAGCTAATGCTTCTACGGCACCTGCGGCCCCTAATAAGTGACCTGTCATCGACTTGGTCGAGCTGATGTTCAGCTGATAGGCATGCTCACCGAATACTTGATGGATGGCTTTTAATTCGGCTATGTCCCCCAAAGGGGTAGAAGTCCCATGCACGTTGATGTAGTTGATGTCCGAAGGGGCGACGTTAGCATCTTTCAGGGCCCATTGCATTACCATTGCTGCTCCAAGTCCTTCCGGGTGGGGGGCTGTAAGATGATAAGCATCGGCAGAGGCTGCTACACCGACTACTTCCGCGTAAATTCGGGCACCCCGCGTCAGGGCATGGTCCAAAGACTCTAAAACCAAGGCTCCAGCTCCTTCTCCCATCACAAAACCATCGCGATCCTTGTCAAACGGACGGGATGCGGTTTTGGGGTCGTCATTGCGGGTACTTAAGGCTTTCATGCTATTGAAACCACCGATTCCAGGAGGACATATGGCAGCTTCACTACCCCCAGTGATGATCACGTCCGTAAGGCCGTTACGGATGTATTGCACTGCTTCGATGATGGCGGAGTTACTCGAAGCACAGGCCGATACGGTAGCGAAATTAACTCCATGAAGTCCGTATCGCATGGCAATCATTCCGGCGGCAATATCGCTGATCATTTTTGGTACAAAAAAGGGATTAAAGCGTGGTTCTTCGCCCCCCTTGATGTAATTGCGAACTTCTTCGTAGAAGGTGGTGATGCCCCCAATCCCGGAGGCGTAGATCACGCCGATGCGGCTCCGATCTGCTTGACGGAGATCCAGGCCACTGTCGCGGATTGCTTCGTCGGCACTGATGAGGGCAAATTGACAGTAAAGGTCCATTCGGCGCACTTCCCGGCGGGGGAAATACTGTAAGGGATCGTAATTTTTCACCTCGCAAGCAAAACGCGTCTTAAATCGGGAAGCATCAAATCGGGTAATGTAGTCGGCACCACTTACACCCCCTTTGAGTCCTGACCACGTTTCCGGCGCAGTGTTTCCTAGGGGCGTGATGGCTCCCAACCCAGTGACTACCACACGACGACGCTTCATCTCGCCTACCATACTTTAAGGCCTGCTCATCCGTTCCTGCCTCTTTCGTAGAGCTAGGAACAAGGGTAGCGACAAAAAGGGCAGATATTAACTATTCGGCCTTTTGAGCCAGCTTTTCCTCAATATATTTGATTGCTTCACCGACGGTGGTAATGCTTTCAGCTTGTTCGTCGGGAATGGAAATTCCAAATTCTTTTTCAAATTCCATGATCAGCTCAACAGTGTCTAATGAGTCGGCCCCCAGGTCATTAGCAAAATGTGCCTCCGGCGTGATTTCACTTTCGTCCACGCCCAGTTTTTCAGTGATAATTTGCTTCACTTTAGCTACGATATCACTCATGATGGTTTAGGTTTAGTTATTTACTAAGGACTTTGCTGCTTGTGAGGCGGCGACCGGAATCGAACCGGTGTAGTGGGTTTTGCAGACCCATGCCTGAGCCACTCGGCCACGCCGCCTTCGGGAGGCAAAAATACACTTTCCAGGTCTTGACTGCTCCCTTCGCATTACTCTTTTACAAAGGAAACCGCCCCTACGGTTCCCGCTTCTCCGATGATTCGAATCCAATATTGACCAGAAGGTAGCTTGGAAACGTCCCATCGAATGGGCGTAGAAGGGCTGCCTTGTACCACTTTTTGATCCATTACTTTCCCTTGAATATTGTAGAGTATTGCCTTAGCATTTCGGATGGTGGAGGCCGGTGTGAGGGTGATGTGGGAAACCGCTGGATTGGGATGAAGGGCGATGGAAAGGAGAGCAGATCGGGTGTTAGCGTCTCCTACTGACATTCCCGGTGCCAGAGATGCAGAGCGCATAATCCCCAACCCGTGAGTGGCCAGGAAAAGAACGGGTCCCCCGTACCATGGATGGAATTTGTATTGCCGAATTTCATAGACGGGTACACGATCCATTGCCCCCCCGTTTTCTTCGGTCCAGGTGGCACCCCCATCCTGGCTCATCCATACGCCCAGTTCAGTAGCTAAGATGATGTTTTGGGGATTATCCATGTTAATCACAGCATCGTAAATGGGCATATGGGGCAGCCCGTTTCCATGAATGGAAGTGAAAGAAATGTTGTTTGCATCCGAAGCTAGGGCGTTACTCATCTGAAATACCTTCGGTTGTGTGCCGGTGTAGTTGGCCAGGGTGATAACCCCTCGGTTGTTATCGGATGGGTCCAACGCGATACCAGCGACAATAGATGAGCTGGTTGCAATGCGGTCTACCACTTCCGACCCCGAATTATTGATGTTGGTGATTCGATATAGCACTCCTCCATTGGCCCTACCTCCCACAAAGACGGTGTTCCCGTCGTTACTGACTTCTACGTCCATCGGATGGAAAGCCCCTCCATAGGCGATGGTTCGATATACCCATGCCCCTTTCTCCAATATGTTATCGACAATTAACAACTTCTCAATGCCTGCTACTACCAACCTGGACAAGAGCACGGTTGTATCTACCGTTCGGTAGATAGTATCGCCTTGGGGTGTGATGGACTGAATGAGGGTAAGGGTCGTATCTTTCATCTGTTCCCATAGTCGGAATGGCGTATTGAATGGGGCAGTAAATCCTCCCGGAAGGGAGATGGCGTCGGGTATGTCAGCGGCTTTATCGTAGCTAACAACGATGTCTGCAAAGTATCGTTCGTAAATATAGACATTTGGGGATAACTGGGATATTTCGGCATGAAATCCATCGCCACCCAAAATTCGAATGGCACTTTTGCCCGTCAAGCTATTCGGGTCGATTTTAAGGGTCCCATTGTCTTGTGTCCCACCGATGATCGTGCCATCAGCGCTGGCAGCTACACCGTAAAACTGGGTAGTAATGTAGTTTACATTACGGGATGAATAGGTAATATTCGGATTGCCTTTGTAGTTGCTGGAAGAGAAAATTCCTCCATCATTACCAATGTAGAGGACGTTGTTTTTCGTATCGAAAGTGATTTCGTGTTGGTCTACATGGATGTACGTATTACGCACCGATGATCCATGCGTTGCAGCAGGCATCCACGTGCCATTAAATCGTTGGACCATATTAACCCCACCATAAAAGATGCGGCTGGCATCATTGGGGTCGACGCCCACGATGAGGTCGTACCATCCCTGCCCGTTTTTGATGGGGTCTACTGATGATCCCTGCGGGAGAATCACGTTCCATGAGTTGCCACCATCGGTGGTTTGGGCCATTGCATAGGTTTGTCCGTTTTGTCCGGCACCCACAAAGTAGGCTACATCGGGATTGTTGATGTCGATTGCCACTTCCCCGCGGACCAAGCTAGCCCCTGTACCAAATATATCGGAGAGATTATATACCGAGAAGTTATCCCCCCCGTCGGTGCTCTTAAACAAGCGGACTGGATTTTTCGAAACTGCATAGATGGTGCTACCATCTGCAGACATTGCCAGGTCTGTAAATATCCGATTTGCAAAGTTGCCTAGCCCCTCAGGGGTGTTCCAGGTTTGCCCTTCATCGTCGCTGATGCGAATACCTTTCTCGGTAGCTGCGACGATGCGTCCGTTGGGTGCAATTTTTAGCTTATAAACCCCGATCCACGGGCTATTGGAACCCGTTGCTTCGGTGGATGGGAGGTGATCCCATGTTGCTCCTTTGTCCGTGGATTTCCAGATTCCTCCACCCCAAAACCCGGAGGTTTTATCAGGGGAGTAGCGCGTAAAGGCGGCTTCTCCAGTGCCTGCATAGAGATCGCCATTGGGTGCTTGGGCCAATGTGGCAATAATGAGCATCCCTACGGTGCTATTACCTGGATTCATGGTGGCACGTTGCCATGAAACACCGCGATTGGTAGATTTCCAGATTCCTCCTGAAACCGCACCTGCATAGAGAATATTAGGATTATCTTTATCGATTAGGATAGCGCGGGTCCGTCCACCGACATTGTCGGGTCCCATTGCTTCCCATTCGAGGGTGCCTCCTTGGATACCCTCAGCAGTGGCTTCGAGATGGGCTTGTCGCACATCCTCAAAGGAAAATTGGCCGGTAGCCGGGTGGGCCCGCAGCATATGGTAAAAATCAATGGCATTGGCAATGCCTTCTTCGTATTGATCGGATGTTTGAGTGGGATGCTCATCTGTTGCCTTTTTCGTTGGAGGATCCACATTTGACAGCCATACCATCAGTGATGTCATGCCAGCGACGATTACCAGTCCAATAAAAAAGCGCCGTTTATGCATTGTCATATTGGTTTTAGTAAGGTCCGATTAGAGCGACAAATTTATATAATCGTCCGTATGGTTTGGAATTATTTATGGGAGGGGTCTTGCAGGCGTTCCCATAGGAGTTCGCTGATGTCCTTAACTTCGATGTGGTCTTCTGCGTGTCGGGCTTTGATGCCATCTCGAAACATCAACATGCAAAAGGGGCATGCGGTGGCCACGATTCGGCATCCGGTAGCGAGGATGTCTTGGGTTCGTTCTTCGTTGACTTCGTGAGTGCCTTTCTCCGCTTCTTTGAATATTTGCGCTCCTCCCGCACCACAGCATAGGGCGTGGCGTCGATTGCGCCTCATTTCCACCAGTTCGGCATCCAGGTAGCGTATCACTTGGCGAGGGACTTCATAAATGCCATTTCCGCGTCCTAGGTAGCAGGAATCATGGTAGGTGATGTGTTGTCCTTGATACTCCCCTCCTTCGATGCGGAGGCGCCCCGTGTCCAACAGTTTTTGGAGAAATTGGGAATGGTGATATACTTCATATGTTCCCCCCAGTTCGGGATATTCGTTCTTGATGATGTTGAAGCAATGGGGGCAGGTGGTTACAATGGTACGAATTCCGTAGCCATTTAGTGTTTCGATATTGGTCAGGGCAGCCATTTGAAAAATAAACTCATTACCTGCGCGTTTGGCAGGATCACCTGTACAGAATTCTTCTTCACCCAGGATGGCAAATTCGATGCCTGCTGCATGTAAGATTCGGGCAAAGGCTTGGGTTATTTTTTGGGCACGTTGATCGAAACTCCCAGCACATCCGACCCAGAATAGTACCTCAGGAGTTCGCCCTTCGGCTGCCAATTCGGCAACAGTTTTGATAGGAAAAGCGCTCATTATTCGATATGTTTATACTTGGGTTGTCCATCTGGTCCGATCGGAGGGAGAAAATTGCCAGGGTGCGCCGTTGTTTTCGATGTTGTTAAACATTTGATTCCATTCGGCGGGAGCTTGAGCTTGGTCGATAATCATGTGTCGTCGGATTTTGAGGATGATATCCAAGGGGTTAATGCCGACAGGGCACACTTCGACACATGCCATACAGGTGTTACAAGCCAATACTTCTTCGGCGGTGATGTAGTGAGGATATAGGGTGTTGTCGGTATCGTTAGGGTTCCATCGGAGCTGTTCGAGTCGATCACGGGTATCCATCATGATTTTACGAGGAGAGAGTGCTTTGCCAGTGATGTGGGCGGGGCATTCGGAGGTACATCGTCCACATTCAGTGCATGTAAATGCATCCAGCAAGTTTTTCCAGGAGAGGTGGTCAACATCAGGTGCTCCAAAAACGGGTGGTTCCTCCGACATTGGTGGTTCAGGGCCTTCGGGATTCAGCATGTACTTTACTTCGGGGGTAATCTCGGAAAGGGCAGTAAGGTAGGCTTTCGGATGTGTGGGCGTATAATATGTGTTGGGGAACGCAAGGAAAATGTGGAGGTGCTTGGAATAGGGGATGTAATTGAGAAAGGAGAGCACTCCAATAATGTGAGCCCACCATGCGAAACGTTCTAAAAATGCGAGTTGGGGGACCGAGAAACCGGCCAGTAGGGGGGTGATGGTGCCACTAATGAGGAATGTTCCCGTAGGGCGGTATCCATCAACACCATGCCCTTGAAGGACTAAATCGGCAGCGTTCATTAACAAGAAAGCAACCATCAGGGCAATCTCAGTAACCAGAATGATATTGGCGTCGAGCTTGGGCCAACGGCTCATTTCAGGTGTGTGAAATCGGGGCAGCTTGATGATGTTCCGGCGGATAAGGAAAACAATGCAGGAAATGATGACGAGTACTGCCAAGAACTCGAAAGCACTGATAAAAAGTACGTACAATTTGGGGGGGATCCATCCAAGAAAGGAACGATGTTGGGCAGTAAGCCCATCAATGACAATCTCGATCATTTCCAGGTTGATAATAATAAACCCCGCATATACAAAAAAATGCAGAATACCTACTATTGGACGGTCAAACATTTTACGTTGTCCAAAGGCGTATTTCAGCATTGACTGCCACCGAAAAGTAATCGAACTTTGCGGGTCATAAGGCTTGCCCCGACGAATAAGGCGAACAATATGCGTAATGTTATATGCGAAAAAGCCAACAGAAACGATCAGTAAAATGGCAAAGACAAGGCTAGAAATCATAGCAAAAGCTTTGCCCTAAAGGGGGGCATGAAATCTTGCAATATTACGAAATCCGTTCGTTAGATAAAAAAACAGGGAAAAGTGGCACTGCGAAAGGTATATTTGCTCCTAATTATCCTCATTACATGAAATTTGGTTTTATGAGAAACCTCATGCGGTGGCGTGTCTTTGTTAGGGTGTTTCTATTTTTCATAAGTATGGTAATGGGGATCCACTCTTCCTATGCCTCTCATTTGGTAGGGGGGACTGCCACATATCAGTATTTGGGGCAGGTGGGTACGCTTTATAAGTATCGGATTAAGTTCTTGATTTATCGTGATTGCAACTCGTCTACTCCGTATGATAATCCATTGATTGTGGGAGTGTATGAGCGTAGTACGACTTCTGCGTATTATTCACTGATACGAACGGATACGCTGGTGCATGGTCCGGTAACATCTGTAGTGCCGGTTGGGTCAAGCGACTGCGATTTTGATCCCAATGTTTGTCTTGAGCGTACGATTTACCAAAAGGATATTTATTTACCTGCCAGTTCGGCGGGCTACGTTATCACCTATATTCGGTGTTGTCGTAATGATCCGGACAATTTGGCTCCTGACATGGGGCAGACCTACGTTATTGAGATTCCACCGACGAACGTAGCCAATTCATCCCCTGCGTTTTCCGACCTGCCAGTGCCGTTTTTTTGTGTCAATGACACGGTTTCGTTAGATTGGAGTGCCACTGATGCGGATGGGGATGAACTGCGCTATACATTGGTAGCTCCTTACCATGGCGGGTCGACTGCAGATCCTATTCCTTCCCCCTCTTCTCTTTACTTGTGGCCACCACCGTCGGTTACTTATCAGAATGGCTATTCGCCCACTTTGCCTTTTGGTCCCGGTGGAACTGCTTTACTTGATTCGATCACAGGGCAGCTCAATTTGTCGTCGGGAGTGCCTGGATCTTTTGTGGTAGGGGTTGAGGTAAAGGAATATCGCAATGGTCAGTTCATTGGGTCAATAATTCGGGATATGCAAGTGATTGTGGTGGCATGTCCATCGAACCCACCGCCGCTGCTATCTGCCGTTAATAATGGTCCCGTTCGACATTCTTTTGAAATATATGAAGGCGATGCTTGGTCGGCTACTTTGCAATATACCGATACGGATAGTCTTTTTGTTCAGGATATCAGTGGCGAGGTATTTAATGTTGTGCCGCCTGCCACATCATCCTATCCGCTAGCAGGTTCGATCGACTCATTGAACGTGAGCGTTGTCTGGAATACCGTATGTGGGCAAGCCCGTAATACTCCCTATACTTTTAAGGTAAAAGTACGTGACAATGGATGTCCTCCCAAAGTAGTGGATCATCTTTTTTCGGTGCTTGTTAAGCGTTTTTCGGCAGCAGAGGGGTTGATGGGGCCACTGCGTCCGTGCCATGGAGAGGAGGCTTGGATTGATGCGATTGGTCCCCGTTCTGGTGTTGAGTATCATTGGCAGGTGACGGGGGCGGCCCAGCTGTTGATGGACCGAGACTCCTCGATTCGGGTACGGTTTGTTAACCCAACGTCACAGACACAAAGTGCTACGATTTACTTGTGGGCATCGAAACCGGGAGGTTGTTTGTCGGACACGCTGATTATGGATGTTCAGGTTGGCCCGGCTCCTGCTCCCTACAATTTCCCGAGGTTTTTGTCTGTATGCGATGGAGGGACAGTTCGGTTGGGCGACTCATCATTGGTGCGGCCTGGCTATTCCTATCAATGGATGCCGGCCACGGGGCTTGATAACCCAATATCTCCCCGTCCACTGCTGACGGTTGCCTTGGATTCTCCTTCGGTTACGGATTTGCGCTATGTATTGACTACGACTACGGATGCAGGGTGTATGGTATGGGATACGGTCACAGTGCAGGTCTATCCCCTTCCGCAGAACGATTCAATTGAGGGAGACAATCAATATTGCGTGGGGGGGATGTTTACCTATTCGATAGATTCATTGGGAGGGGATCAATTTCGATGGTTTATACAAGGTGGGCAAATTGTGGGGGATTCTATTCGGTCAGATGTTACAGTGGTATGGCTGTCGGATCAGGGAGCGGTGTTGAATGTAGAGGTAACCAACAGATATGGCTGTTCGAGGGTGTTTACCGATTCGATGATTGCCTATTCTCCCCGCCCGGATACGGTATGGGGGCGGCGTGTGGTGTGTCCCAATACTTTGAAATATTATTGGGTGGACACCACGCCGGGTAGTCAATATTATTGGCAAGTATTGAATGGTGCGTGGGTAGGGGACTCTACGGGTCCCCGTGTATTGGTGCGATGGGGAGATGCAGGAATGGGGATGTTGCGTGTGGTCGAAGTTACGCAGGAGGGATGTATAGGGGATACAGTAACCATTCCTGTTTCGCTTTCCTATTCGTTGGCTACACCACCTATTGAGGGACCGGATACATTGTGTTTCTTAGAAGATCCGGTGAGCTATTGGGTGCCACCGGCGTTGGGATCGATATTCGATTGGTCATTGGCGGGGAATGCGTATTTGGTCAATGGGCAGGGAACGGATTCGGTGTTGGTCAAGTTTAACGGCCCGGGAGGGTATCAGGTTAAGGTATTAGAGCGAGCGTATGATTCGGTGAATGGCCGATGGTGTGTGGGAGATACGGTTCGAAAAAATGTATGGATTTATCCAATTCCGGATCCGATGTTTTTTGTGGGCGATTCCATTGGGTGTCTTGGTCGGACATCTACCTATGTTGCTTTCCTGGGGGATCGAACAGATACGGTATTGTGGAGTGTCGATCCGTTCCTTCCCATGTTGTGGGAGAGCGATTCGGTTGTGCGGTTTGCATGGATGGATACAGGTCGTTTTTTGATTCGGGCATTGCCCATTTCGCCGGACGGTTGTCCGGGACGTGGTGATAGCCTTGAAGTGCGGGTGTATCCGACGCCGCCTATTCCGATATTGGAAGGGGCAACAACGGTTTGCTTGCCAGATAGCGCTCAAACCTATCGGGTGTCGGCACTGCCCGGATGGAATGTACGCTATTATTGGGGGGTAAGTGGTGGAAATGTAGTGGATAGTATGGATGATACGGTCAAGGTAGTCGACTGGAATGGATATCCTGTGGGGCAATTGGTTGTTTGGAGCGTGTCCGATAAGGGATGTTGGGGAGACACGTTGGAGTGGATGGTACGGATCGATTCCCCTGTGCTTCGGATGCGGCGTGTCAGCACACTTGAGACCAATGATAGCATTATTATTGTGGAGTGGGATACTACCCAGCTATTGTATCACTCACCGTTAGCCGAGTTGGAAAAATGGGAGTTAGGCCAACGTCAAGTGCCACGTCGGATTCCGGTTAAACAGCAGTTGGCATATTGGGATGAGACAGTTCGGACGCATGATTTTTATTATGATTATCGGTTGGTAGCCCACAATATTTGTGGAGAGCGTTTGCCTACCAATGTACATCGTACGATTTTATTAAATGGAGTTAAGCGGGATAATTTCACGGTGGACTTGGCGTTTAATGCCTATCGTGGATGGAAGGTAAAGAACTATCAAGTGTGGCTGCGGACTAACGAGTTCGCCACTCCCCAGCTGGTATCAGAGCTGGAGGATACGACCCTGACGCTGGATGTATTGCCATATTCAGGGTATCAAAAATGTTTCCGGGTGGTGGCAATATCGGATACGTTACATTTGCTTTCATACTCGAATTGGTGGTGTGAAACATTTGAAGCCTATTTGTGGGTACCCAATGCGTTTTCTCCTGATAGTAATGGTGTTAACGACATGTTTACCGTTGTTGGGGGGAACTTTCGATTGTATCGATTAGAGATTTACAATCGATGGGGAGAGCGGGTATTCTTAACAGAAGATCCGAAGATGGGGTGGGATGGAATGTGGAAGGGGCATCCTGCCCCCGAGGGAACATACCTAGTACGCATTATCTATCAGGGAGGACAACAGCCCAAGATATTCCGCCAGTGGCTGCAATTACTTCGGTGAGGCGATGTGAAAAAATGCATAAGAGGTGGCGGATAAAATGTGTGAAAGTGCAATTTTTTTTGAAAAACAGAAGGGCATGTTAAACATGCCTTTTATGGGAACGGGTGGGGAAATATCGGAAAAAAGACTTAAAAAGACTCCTTTGTGAAGAACTTTTTAGAGGGAATGTGCTGCCATCTTTGCGTTGTTTTTTGAGGGCATTTTACTAAGGTATCCAATGCGTATCAGTATCATTGGATGCTGATCATAATTATTGCCCAACTTAAACGCATTTGAAAGTTATGGGTCGAACTACCACCGCCACTAAGACTCTTTCGCCCGCCACGGTGTGGGAAAAATGCCTGAAGGATATTCAGAGAGAGGTTGATGCCAAAGCCTTTCATTTATGGTTTAAGCCATTGTATCCCCTCGAGATTAAACCAGGGCCTACGCTGGTGCTGCAAGTTCCGAGTGACTATTTTTCTGACTGGTTGGAGCAGCACTATTTGCCGATTTTACGGAAGGTTTTGGTTCGTCATTTGGGATCGAAGGTACGGCTGGAATATGCGATTTTACACAATGGCATGCGCCATGTGCCAGCAAGTGATGACCTCACTGTTTCGGGGGTGAGCAGTAGAGAACCTGGCAAGCCGGTGATTCCGCCTGCACCGATTCCCGGATCTTCGACCCACCTTAACCCAGAGTTGACATTTGATAATTTTATTGAGGGTGAAGCGAACCGGATGGCTCGTCAGGCGGCACTATCGATTGTAAAGAAAGGATTCCATGAATCTTTTAATCCGTTGTTTATTTATGGTCCGTCGGGGGTGGGAAAAACTCATCTGGTACATGCGTTGGGAAATGAGATGTTACGGTGGCATTCAAAAAAGCGGATCTATTACGTCAATGCCGAAGAGTTTGCAGTTCAGTATGTGGAAGCGGTGATAGCCAAGAAGAACCTTCCGATGTTTTTACGTTTTTATCAGAGCCTCAACGTGTTGATTATTGATGACATTCAGAGTCTGATTGGTAAGGAGAAGACACAGAATACCTTTTTTACCTTGTTTGATCATCTTTATCGTCTTCGGCGGCAAATCATCATTACTTCCGATCGATTGCCTACCGATCTGAAGGGGATGATGGATCGTCTAATTTCCCGATTCCGTATTGGTCTGTTGGCTGAAATACAGCGTCCTGATTATGAAATGCGCCTTCGAATTCTTCGTCAGAAAGCCCAAGAGGAAGGATTAGACCTTCCGGAAGAGTATTTTCAATATATTGCGGAGCGGGTGCGGGGTAATGCGCGATCCCTTCAAGGAGTTTTGGTCTCTTTGCTGGCCCATTCGACTCACTTGCAGGAGCCGATGACGATGGAACTGGTTCGGCGGATTGTGGATAAATACCGTGAAGAGGCGGTTCAGGAGGTATCGGTAAAACAAATCATTGAGATTGTGTCGGAATATTTTGGGGTAACGTCTGATGATGTGTTATCGGGTTCACGCAAACGCGACGTGGTGCGGGCACGTCAATTGGCAATGTATGTAGTACGTAATTTTACAAGTATCCCGCTAGAGCGTATCGGGAAGGAATTTGGCAACAAGGATCATTCAACAGTTATTTATGCATGTCGTAAAATGATGCAGCTGTTGGATTCCGAGCCTTATTTACAAGAAGTGTTGAGTCAGGTACGGAAAAGGATAGCCCACGGATAAGT
>CAYVLB010000025.1:0-14210 GCA_964452325.1 uncultured Sphingobacteriales bacterium
ACTTATTGGAAAAGGGTTCCTACAATGCTGCAGCAGATGGATGCAGTGCCATCGTTCATATGGCGTCGCCCTTTACCTTACGGTTTAGGGATGCCCGCCGAGAATTGATAAATCCGGCGGTGAAAGGAACCGAAAACGTCCTTGAAGCAGCGAATTGTTCATCCACTGTTCGAAAGGTGGTATTGACGTCGAGTGTGGCTGCGGTTCATGGAGATAATATCGACATGCAAAGGCAGGGCATTCCGGCATTTACAGAGGCGTACTTTAATACGTCCAGTTCAGAAGGTTATCAATCCTATTCATATTCGAAGGTGATGGCAGAGCGTCGAGCATGGGAGATGTTTCGACAACAGGACAAGTGGGAGTTGGTGGTGCTCAACCCTGCGTTGGTGATGGGGCCGGCATTTGGCCCCACAACCAATTCGGGCAGTTTCCAGTTGATTCGGAATATGCTTTCGGGAAAGTATCGATGGGGTGTTCCCCGTATTTTATTTGGATTTGTTGATGTTCGAGATGTAGCAGATGCACACCTTTCGGCCTTGGAAAACCCTGCCGCACATGGTAGATATTTACTAGTGAGTCGGGTAATGAGCTTGTATGAGTTGGCTCGAATCATTCAACGCTATTACCCGCACCGATTTCGTTTGCCGATGATGGAAATCCCCAAGTGGATGGCATACTTAATGGGGTGGGCATTTGGCCTTTCTACTAAGTTTATTTATCGGAACGTAGGGTGGCCCCTCCAATACGATACGCAGCGTAGCCAAAAGGAATTGGGCATTACTTATCGGTCCATTGAGCAAAGTATCAAGGAGATGGTCCGCCAAATCCTGGATGAACAACTTTAAGTTACCATTCCGCTAGCATGTTGCGGACTTTTTCCATCAGCCATTGGGGGGTAGAGGTTGCTCCGCAAATACCGACGCGATCGTTAGGGGAGAACCATGAGCGCTGAATTTCATCTGGGTGAGATACAAAGTAGGTAGCAGGGTTCACTTCGCGAGCCACTTCATACAATACTTTCCCATTGGATGACTTTCGTCCCGCCACGAAGATCACTTTGTCGTATTGTCGGGCAAATTGACGCAGGTGCACATCTCGATTGGAAACTTGCCGACAAATCGTGTCGTTGAACTGTACGTGGACGCCTTTAGATTCGAGTTTTTCGCGGAGGGCATAATAGCTACGCGTGCTCTTGGTAGTTTGGCTGAACAGAATCACTTTCGATGGAAGGGGTAGGGTGTCGACTTCATCCAACGACTGGATGACCATTCCATCCCCGCCGATTTGTCCTACAATGCCTTTTACTTCGGCGTGTTCGACCTTACCGTATACCACTACTTGTTGGTCTGGATCCTTTCGTTCGTAGCTCTTGCGGACGCGGTTTTGCAACTTCAATACTACTGGACAGGAAGCATCTAAAAGGGTTAGATTGTTTTTCAAGGCCACTTGGTAAGTAGATGGGGGTTCACCATGGGCTCGAATAAGGACCGTTTCATTCCGAAGGGTACGCAACGTGTCATGATCAATAATCCGCAAGCCTTTATTTCGAAGGCGTTGAACTTCCTCGTCATTGTGGACAATATCTCCCAAGCAGTAAAGGTAATCGTGTTTTTCAAGATAGCGTTCTGCGATTTCGATTGCGTAGACCACACCGAAACAGAACCCCGAGTGTTTATCAATTACGATGTGTAAGTTGAGTGCATCCATGTGGGCAAATCTATAACGTAGACACTTATTTGGACATTATGCGGAATCTTACCGCAATGGAGGTGTTTATTTTGCCGAATAGGTGTTGAAGTTTGCTTTGATGGCGAAGGAGAACTTTATCGATCATGTTAGCATCTATGTGTATGCGGGGAAGGGGGGGGATGGTATGGTGCATTTTCATCGGGATAAGTTGACCATTCGAGGGGGGCCTGACGGAGGTGATGGTGGGCGTGGTGGACATGTGATTCTGCGCGGTAATCGTCATCTCTGGACGCTCCTGCCGCTTCGCTATCGCAAGCACATTCGAGCAGGGCATGGTCAGCCGGGAGGAAAAGCAGAGCGAACAGGTAAACAAGGATCGGATCGAATATTGGACGTTCCGTTGGGCGTGACAGTGAAGGATGCTGAGACGGGTCAGATAATTGGTGAGGTGTTGAAGCATGGGCAGACCTTGATTGTGGCGCGGGGGGGAAAGGGTGGACGAGGTAATGCGGCATTCAAGGGCGCCACTAACCAGACACCCCGTGAGGCCGAAAAAGGTGAGCCTGGTCAGGAACGTCATCTCATCATCGAATTGAAAACATTGGCCGACGTTGGCATGGTGGGGTTGCCCAATGCAGGCAAATCGACTTTATTGAGTCGATTGTCGGCGGCTCGCCCCAAGGTTGCAGATTATCCATTTACTACTTTGACGCCCAGTGTAGGTGTGGTAGCGGTTGATGCTGTTCGGTCGTTTGTGTTGGCCGATATTCCAGGACTGATTGAAGGATCTCATCAGGGAAAAGGGTTGGGGTTGCGTTTTTTGCGCCATATTGAACGCAATCCAGTGCTTTTGTATGTCATTTCGGTGGAAGGATTGGACGACATACCTCGACAATATGCGACCTTGCGGCGTGAATTGTCGGAATATGATCCCCGATTGGCGGAACGTCCCCACCTGGTGGTGTTGACGAAGGCTGACCTTTTAGATAAAGCCATGCAAGTGGAACTGTTGGAGGAGATGAGGAGTCGCCTATCGATGCCGTTATTGTTGGTATCTGCGGTTGTTGGTCAGGGGCTTTCCGAATTGAAAGAACGTTTATGGAAGGCAGTTGAGCAAGTGCGTGAAAATTCGTATTACGGGAAATGAGTCGACTTGCATATGCGGCTTATGTTGACGTGTGGATACCGCAACGGATTGGGCCACTAACTTACGGAGTAACTGATCTTTGGAAGGAACGAACTGCCATTGGGAAACGGGTAATTCTTCCTTTTCGAAAGCGTCAGTGGCGGGTCGGGGTCGTTGTGCGCATTCATTCAAAGGTTCCCAAAAGGTGTGATCCAATGCACCTTCGCCCGATATTGTCGGTGGTGGATGAGCATCCATTGGTGAGTCACGCTCATATCCGATGGTGGGAAGAATTGGCTGCGTATTATTTGGCTCCGGAAGGACTGCTATTACTTCATGCTTTGCCAGCAGCCCTACTCAACGAGGAACGGTGGTATGTGGTTGCGGATAATGAGACTGTCAAACTTCCTTCGGAAGCGTGGAGTGAAAAATTGGAAGCGGAGGGTGTATTGACGTTGCGCCAGTTGGCAGATTGGCGAGACGATCGATTTGATTTTGAAACTCAATTGTCGGAATATTTAGGCTGTGGGGTTTTGCGGATATATGAGTTGCCGATGGGTCAATCCTTGAAGATAGAAGAGCAGGTGCGGATGAGCAACCATCATCCTCCGTTGGAGCGATTGAAGCGCACTCCTGCTCAGGCAGCGTTTTGGAAGGCGTATTTCGAAGTGTCCCATCGTTATCGAAGTGACTGGGTACCATTAAGGGCGGTTTTTGAAGCGATGGGGAAAGTGGATCGGCGGGTGCTTCACGTGCTCCGTCGGCGCGGAGTACTTACGCTCCGAAAGCGCCCATTATTCCTTCCAATAGCCTCCATGGACCCATTGCCAGAAAAGCACCATATCCAACCCTTGCCGTGGGAGAAAGCGCCGACGGAGCACGTGAAGACTATCTACTTTCCGTGGGGACGTCCCGGCGCTTGGGAACATCTACAATCGGTTCTTCTAAATACCTTGCGCCAAGATCGTCAAGCATTGTTGATCGTGCCAGATGCATGGGCAGTTCGGCAGGCCATACATCACCTTGCGAAAAGGTTTGCAGGGCGTATAGTCGGTATCTTACCTGATACTTCCGAAGGAGAACTACTCCGCTATTTTCATGCAGCTCGAACAGGGAAAGCCTGTATATTTGTTGGAACGCGGCAGCCCATTTTCTGGCAGTTCGGACGACCTGGTGCTTTTTGTGTGGTGGGGGAAAGCCATTCGTTTATGAAAAATTCATTTGACACGTTTGCTTACCATGTCCGAGATGTGCTGATGTTTCGAAGTCGTAGTGAACGCATTCCCCTGTACCTGTCGTCTTATGTCCCTTCGATTGAAACCTATTTCAATGTTCGAAGGGGACGCATCGTAGCTACTGATGTCGAATCTTGGCTGAATTTCCCTCCAATTGATATCTGGGATTTACGTTCCGAAGCCATTGAAGGACATCCTCTCCGCAATTGGAGCCCTTTCCTTCAGGGGAAGGTACGCAAAGTGATCAATCAGGGAGGGCGAGCCCTGATTATTGCCAATCAGCGGGGCACAGGAGCGTTCCTCCGATGCATCCGTTGTCATTGGATGCCCAGATGCGAACGGTGTAATGTGGGACTTACTTATCATGCCCGCCTTAAGCAATTGCGATGTCCCTATTGTGATCTCATTCAGCCATTGCCGTCGAAGTGCCCTGAGTGCGGGGCGGCATCACTTCATTTTGGGGGGGATGGGGTCGAAGGTATAGCCGCATCACTGCGATCGGAATATCCCAACGAAGTTGTCGCACTTGAACGTTCCTCCTATTCTTCGCTCGATGCCTATGCAGTGGCTTTGAATCCGTTCATCAAGGGGCAACGACGTATCCTGGTTGGCACGCCTTACGCCATGCGCCCCGCTTCCGTGCGCAATGTGGACCTACTCATTATTACTGCTGTCGACTCTTTGTTATTGTTGCCTTCCTATCGGGCCCTTGAGCAATTGTGGGGTATCCTGGCCAAAGCTGCTTTGCTGATGAAGATGCTAGCAAATCCCAATGCCCAATGCTGGGTAGCTACTCACTATCCCGACCACCCCATCTGGGAGGTGATACACTACCGAACGGCCGAAGACTTTTATAAATCGGAACTGCAGCAACGCCGGGAATTTGGGTATCCACCTTATCAACGTTTGATTAAGTTGTCGTTTCGGAATGTCCATTCCTCGGTAAAGGGCATTACTACAGCTGTAGAAACCATTAAGAAACATCTTCGCTGGACCGAGATTTTGTGGAACCCCGAACAAATTTATTTTCATCAAGGCGTGCCTACAATGGACGTATTGCTAAAGATGCCTTCTAAGGCTTTTCACTATCGGATGGAAAAACGCCAATTGCAACAGATGCTACCCCGCATCCGACAACAAATCGCTCCCATTGACCTTTGGATCAATGTTGATCCACAGAGATGACACATAATGGCCATTGCGTAAATTGTCGTTTCGATAGATTTGCATCTTGAGAACTAAACACTTAAACGAACTTTACATCCCGATGAAGTCATTTTTGTATAGTTTTTTGGGAAGTTTGCTGGCGATTATTTTGTTGCCCATTATTTTTTTCTTTTTGATTTTCGGTGCGTTTCTTGTCCAGGAATATGCATGGGGTAAATCGGGCCCTAAGACCCTTCGAAAAGAGTCAATATTGCACCTCAAGCTCAATCATCCCCTTCCGGAAAAAAAACAGCCCCTCTCGCTGGATTTTTTTGAGATGGGGATAGAAGAGCTTTTGAAAGGGGGTGAACAATTAACTATTCGGCAAGTCCTCAAACGGTTGCACCAAGCGACTCACGACCCCAAGATCAAAGGTGTTTTCTTAGACCTTACTGAATTGCATCCTTCGCTCTATGCGAAGGCGGAAGCCATGAAATTGTTTGAGATTCGCCGAATGATTGATACCATCCGGGCAGCCGGAAAACCGGTTATTGCCTACTCGGAATACCTCATGTTTCCCCAATGGATATTGGGAGCAGCAGCCGATTCCTTTTTCATCCATCCGGAGGGGATTGTTTCGGTGGCGGGAGTGAGCGCCACTGCATTGTATCTGCGGGGGTTACTGGATAAGCTCAAAATCACGCCCATTGAATTGCGCATCGGGAAATACAAAAGCGCTGCTGAATCCATCACCCGCAAGGAGATGAGTCCTGGGGAGCGGGAACAACTTCAGCGCATGTTGGACGTGTTTTATCGGTATTATTACCTTGAACCGGGGACTTATCGGAAGTTGTCATTCGTTGAGTTGGATTCGGCTATACGACGAGGAGATTTTGTATTTGATGTCTCCCACCTTGAAGCCGCAGGAATGATTGATGGGCGCCGAACACGGGATGAAGTAGAAGCTATTATTGACAAATGGGTTGATGATGATCGACCCATAGAGGAAAAATTGGTTACCCTTCCCAACTACAAAGGCAAGTCATCCTTACCCCATACATCCAATCGTATTGGAATCATTGTTGCCGAGGGCGGCATTGTTATGAAAGGCAATCCCAAAGAGCAAATTTCTGCCCTCGACTTGATCTCCCTTATCCGGAAAGCTGCTGCTGATGATCAAATTAAAGCAGTGGTGCTACGTGTGAACTCACCGGGCGGCGATGCATTGGCCTCTGAAATCATCTATCGGGAAATTCAGCGACTACGTGAGAAGAAGCCCGTGGTGGTATCGATGAGTAGTTTGGCAGCATCGGGAGGCTATTATATTTCCTGTGGAGCTGACTCGATTTTTGCCTATCCGACCACCCTTACCGGATCGATTGGGGTCATTGGACTCTTAATTAACCCCTCTCGCCTGATTACAGAAGAACTCAATATTAATCCGTATACCTTGAAAGTCGGTCAATATGCTGACCTTGGGAATATGAGTCGTCCCATGAAGGAAGAAGAAAAAGCTGTGGTGATGCAATACATGCGTCGGGTATACGATGTATTCGTCAAACGAGTAGCTGCCGGTCGAACCCTTGATACTGCCTATGTACGTTCTATTGCCGGAGGACGTGTGTGGATGGGAATTGATGCCAAAGAAAAGGGGCTGATTGATGCCATCGGCACTTATGATGATGCAGTTGCCGCTGCTGCCCAATTGGCAGGAATTCAAGAATATCGCGTTCGTCTTGTGCGCCCTCCTAAAGAAAAGTGGCTGATCCCTCTTAGTGTCGATGTGGCTGCCATTCTTCGTTCAGTTGTCCCGCCCCATTATCGGCAAACAGTTGAACAATCCATTCAATGGTGGCAATCATCATCTGTTTTGTCACCGGTCAAGTTGATTATGCCATTTATGCTGATCGACTAAGGAGAAGGTCATTAAACCTCTCCGCCAAGCAGCTTACGAACCCCCAATAGCTGGGGTTTCTTTGAACATTAATATCAAGTGAAATACATTCAGAGGAAATGAAAAGGATAGGGCATTTTCGGCATTTAATATACGGATTTACCTTGGTTGGATGGCTTCCCAGTACTTTACGGGATGTAACTTATACGCTGTTTGAGGGGTAGGGAAGAGAACAGCTTTTTCATCGGTTCAGTTGTTGAGGTTGAGGGCTTTTGTTGAGCAGGCACATCTGAATGGTTTTACTGATAAGCTGCCGTCCGTCCCTGTATCTGGGGACGGTGGTTTTTTTGAGTTTTTAGTGATTTGATAAGGAATAGGTAATATCAAAAAGCCGTGTTCGAATGTTGCGTTCGATAAGTTGGCGATTTTGCATGGTTGGATAGGTCCGGTTGGATAAAAACACAAAAAGATGCGCTGGTCGATAAAAGCGTCCCAAGTAAGGAATTCCTCGAAGAAAACCATAACGAGAAGGAACAATCCAACAATAGGTGCCTGTAAAGCCGGAATGGCCAAAAGAGCTACGGGGAGCAGTATGGCCAGCAGGTGAGGGATCTTCCGGTTGGCAGGCAGGCTTGTCGAATCCATACCCTCGTCGGTGGTGTGGACAGTGCGAGCGTGTAAACCATCGGATAGTATTTTCCGATAAATATTGCCGCCCTCCATATCGTCCGTTGTTTGCCAACATCCACATTAGTTTGCCAAGGTCATGTATGTTGGAGAACAGTCCTGCATGTCCAGCAACTCCTCCCAACATGGCAGCAGCCATGTCGTGAACAGCACCGCGTAAGGTGTCGCCTCGCCAATAGGTGTCAATCTCGGAGGGGACGCATGCGTTCACCTCGCCTCGGAGGAAAGGAACGTATCCAGTATATGCTAAGCCCATCGGAGACCAATATCGGCGACGAAGAAATACTTCAAGGGGCAAGCCAGTCGTTGTTTCCACCACCTGTTGTAGATACAGCATGCCCAGGTCGCTATATCGATATTGACCACGGCCTTGAAGGGAGGAGGTGTCAATGATATGCCACAGGGTGTCGAGGTAATCGGATCGGAGATATAGGGAGGGGGTGATGGGGATGCGATAGAGCGAGTCGGAAGTGGCGGAGAAAATACGGATACCATCCTGCCGTTCTTTTTGCTGAAACAATTGGTAAAAGGGAATCCAGGCAGGGAGTCCGCTGGTGTGGGTAAGCAACTCCTCGATGGTGAGGGAGCCATGAGGAGTGCCCGATAAACGACGGATAAAACGCGCCAGGGTATCGGTAAGTTTGATTTGCCCTTCTTCATATAAGGCCATAACCGCTAATGTGGTGGCAAATACTTTAGTTAGGGATGCCAGATCGTAACGATCGAATTCATCGACAGGACGCAGGCTGTCGTATGTATGGTAACCATAGGCACCCCACCACCACACGTAGTGGTCAGCAGCAGCCAGTGCTTGGATCCCTGGGGTAGCATGGCTGTCGATGGCTTCGGAGAGAAGGGTATTTATGCGCTGTATAGAATCGGAAGAGATGTCTATTTCTTCTGGAAAAAAACAGTAAAAGAGGCGTTGCCCTTCCACAATAGGGAGATAATGAAATCGTTGTTCAAAACCTGGAAAGGGAGTAACGGGTACCTCAAGGGAGGGCGCTTCACCCTGGATGAGACGGCTTCGCCCAGCACCTGCCCAGTGATGAGCCACTGCCCGATGAAAGAAGGGATGGTCTTCGTAAGCCTGAACGATCACCTTTGCCTGAGGGAAATAGCGGAGAGCATAAGGACTACCAAAATTGAAGATAATCGAAGGAATTGTTTGGTGAAGATGCTGGAGTCGTATCCAGGTGGTCTTGGTGTAGCCAAAGGTTTGACTGTTCCATACGTTTTGTCCGTGAAGACTGATAATGAGTTCGTCGTATGCATCTAATGCTCGATTTATCGTCTGCCAGCGGCTGTATGAGGTCGTATCGGAAATGTGAAAAAACGTGGTGATGCCGTATCTGAGGAACATGCGCTCGATTTCGTGATCCGGATGCGCATTGACCATGAGTACTGCACGTTGTGGAGAATCAATGCGCGTAGGTGGCCACTCAAAGCTAGAATCACTTCGCCATGCAGAAATTGCCAATTGGGCCAGCTGAAGAATAAGTAGAGAGTCTTGACGGGTGGCAAATACAGAAGGCGTAGAATGGGCATTTAGATAGGTAGGAGCTTCCTTTATTCCATGCCGAAGCCGGAGACGGAGGATGCGTCGGGCTGCGGCATGAAGGCGATGACGAAAATTGGGACTCCGTTGGGCTTGTTCGACAATTCGACGATGGGTTTTTTCAACATCTGGTGGCATCAAGAGAATATCACACCCGGCGTTGATAGCCCGGATACCAATTTCTTCGTTGCGGACTCGTAGCGTGGCTCCTGCCATGTTCAGTGCGTCGGTAATAACCACTCCGTCAAATTTCATTTCACCGCGTAGGAGCGAATCCACCATCCGTGCATCAAAGGGGGCAGGCACAGGCGATGGGCTGAGGGAAGGGGCTAACAAGTGACCTACCATCACTGCTTCTACTCCTTGCCTAATCAAGGCTTGAAATGGAGCTAATTCGCGGCGCCGCAATAAGTCGACCGGATAATCCAGGCGGGGAAGGTCTATGTGGGAATCTTTGTGAGTGTCTCCATGTCCGGGAAAGTGCTTAATGGCTCCCACAATTCCATGACTGCGCAGGCCTTGCAGATAGGCTGTAGCATGGGGAATTACCCGATTGGGAGTCTCCCCAAAGGAACGAAGATGGATAATGGGGTTGTTTGGGTTGCTGTTAATATCGACAACAGGTGCCAAATTGATGTGAATTCCTAAGAGGCGAAGCTGATGAGCAATACGTTGGGCAGTTCGATACGTCCAGCGGGTGTCCTGAATGGCGCCAAGGGTCATCGCCTTGGGAAAGGGCAATAAGCTATCGATACGCATTGCTGCCCCCCATTCGGCATCTATGGCAAATAGAAGGGGCCACGGCGTTTGCTGTTGGAGGAATTGGATCATTTGCTGTGTTTGGCGAGGTCCTCCTTGAAACACAATCACGCCACCCGCATGGGTTTGATGAATTTGATGAAGCACTTTTTGCCAATGGGCTGGCCCCTGACGGGGATAAGCGGGCAGCATCAACGTCAGACCTGCCATTTGTTCGATCGACAAGGTGCTCAGAACCGAGTCGACCCATCGATAATTGGCATCATCGATGGGAGGTGGAAAAAGATTGACCGACGGTGCGAATGCTGAAGGTAGCAGCACCCCGACCAACATGCCAATGGAAGCCGTCAGGCGCCGCATTAGATGACCAGTACCTTGTATTGAGCTTCTACATCTTTAAGGGGCATGGCAAAAGTATCGGCACGCAACCCCAACCGCATGCTTTCTAGTGCCATCACATCAGTGGGTGCAATATTGCCCAAATTAACATTTGGTCCCATCATACGAATAAACCATACTTGTTGGGATTTTTGCGGTGCCTCCCAGATGATTTTCGATTCCGGGATTTGAGTAAGAATCTCTTGGATAAGTCCTGATCGTACTTCACCGGTGCTTCGAAATATTCCCACCGTGCCGCTCTCGCGGGCCTCAGCGATGAGGTATTTCGAACCTGCCCGAAGTTCTTTTTTCATCAATTCAATCCAACGATATGGCGGAATAATGATGTCTGCATCTTTCGATCCGATTTCCGAAAGCACATTGTAGTTGGCCGATAGGGTATGGATAAACCCACATTTTGCATCGTGAGGCATTTCCAGAGATCCATCAGACACTTCCACCCATTCCAGCTGGTAATACTCCAGCATGCGCATATAGTCTTCAAATTGGTCCCTAACAATGAAGGCTTCGAAGAGGGTACCTCCCAAATAAACGCGCACACCGGCTTCTCGATACAGCGTAATTTTTTCTTTTAGGTTCCGGCTGACGACCGATGTGCCAAATCCCAGCTTAACGAAGTCGATATATGGACCGGCGATGTCCAATAGCCCTTCAATAAAGTTGATGGGTAGCCCCTTGTCCATCATCATGGTCAGTCCCACCGAACGAGGTGGGGTAGTGCGCTCCGGCAAGTGATGGAGTGTTTCCCGAAGTTTATTCATTGGATGTATCGTTGTTTTCCGAAGTATCGAAAAGGTCGTTCCAAGATCCGCCTAAAAAACGGGTTAGGGCCTGGTCGATGAAAATGGAGAATCCATAGGAGTTAACCGAATTCCAGTCCCAGCCCCATTCTCGGGCCTTATGCAGGTAATCAAGGGCTTCTTGTTTGCGTCCTTGTTGAATAGCCACTAAGCTAATGCGGAGGTATAGTTCTCCGAGGGTAGGGTCTCGATTCAATGCTTTTTCATAGCACTTGCGTGCGTTTTCCCATTGTTTCTGAATCAGATAAAGGTTACCAGCAGCCACTAGTGGGGGTGTTATTTCAGGATATCGCTGATGAAGGGCTTGAAATAGTTGAAAACCATGCTGCCATGCTCGCGTCGTTTTATACACAATCACTGCCAATTCAGACCATTGTTCTAGGTTCGGATGAAGGGTGACTCCTTCTTCAAAGGCCTCGATAAGGTGCTCCCATTGTTGCCTGACCAGGTAGTAAACTACCCTTACCATGGCCATCTCAGGACCCAACTCGCCCTTTTCCCGATTATCTTCCAGCCGCATATGGGCTTCATCAAAGCGACCTTGAATGATTAGAAGCTCAATGTAGGTTGCTTCGATCCGGTCATCTTCAGGACTCAATGACAGGGCGCTTTCAAGGACAGTTTCTGCCTGATCAAAAAGACCACGAGCGGCCAGCAAATTGGATTTCCACCAAAGCAACTCTGCCGAATACGACCGATATTGCAGCGCTGCCTCTACCACTTCCCATGCTTTCTGGAAATGACCCATCTCCACCAATTCCTGAATACTTTCTGCAATCTCTTCTTCATCTGCATTGAGTAGAAAGGCAGGGTCTGTGAGTGATGATAGCTCCTCTGCCTCGATGTCTTCGCCATCACCCAATTTTTCTTCATCGGACGGATCGGATGCTTGGAGGTGGTTGAGTACGTTTTGCAAATAACTTTCTAACGCATTAATGGTTTCTTCTTCCCCCCAATGGACGGCATGATTCAACCGTTCACGTTCTGCATCGGAAGTGTCAATATTCCAACGCGACTTCAACTCTTCCAAGAATAAGTCTAGTGCCGATTTTCCCTCACCTCCAGGGCGTAATTCCATATTTTTGTTCATCCGATTGGCCATTCCGTTAATCGTGAAACCATGAGCAAAGTTAACGTCCTTACTGTTCCTCTTTGGATATCCACATTTTTTTTAGTTGCGGGAGGGCAAGCTCAGCAGTCGCCTTTTGGCCTTGACTATCATATGCACCTTTGGTTGGATCCCGTTCATCGAATGATCCATGGAGAGATGCAGCTGACGTATCGTCATATGGACGACACCCCCCTGACCGCTCTCTATTTTCTGGCGTATCCGAATGCATTTGCTACCAAGGAATCACCCTATGCAGAAGAGTTGCTCCGAAAAGGGGATCTTCGGTTTCAAACTGCACGGGTCGACCAAATGGGCTTTTTGGATTCACTTCATTTTATGGTGGATGGTAAATCGGTTCCCTTTCGAAAAATTGACGTTGCAGGTGAAATTTGGGAGATATCTCTACTTCACCCGTTACATCGGGGACAGCGTATAACATTGACCACCCCCTTTCGGGTAAAAATTCCATATGCTTTTTCCCGTTTTGGATATGATGACTCAATGTTCCAGATGCCCTATTGCTATCCCCGGATGGCAGGGCGGGGGCAAGATGGCAAGTGGCGACTCTATCCGTATTCCGAGCAAGGGGAATTTTTTGGAGCCTTTGCTCGATATGAGGTTGAAATCACTTTACCAGCCCATTATACAGTAATGAGTACGGGACGCCTTGTTACGGATGAAGAATATGAATGGCTTAACCGCCTCGAATCTGCCACTCGCTCCGGTAAGGACAGTGCCGTTGCTTTTCTGAAGAATTATTATCAGTTGCGAAAAGGCACGAAAACCCTCCGGTTTGTTCAAGACAGCGTGATCGACTTTGCATGGTTTGCCAGTCCCCAATATCTATTGGTGCGAGATACGGTAATATTGGAACATGGGCAACAAGTCGTGGTGGCAGCTATTTTCCCTCCTAAATACTATCAAAGCTATTTGCAAGTGCCGAAATGGGTTGAGCGGGCCCTTCGCTACTATTCGAAGCGGGTGGGGCCTTGGCCGTTCTCACATGTGACCGTCGTGGGTGGAACTTTAGGCACCGGTGGCGGAATGGAATACCCATTGATTACCCTTATTGGTGGCAACGCTTCGGAAAATGTCGTTGTGCATGAAATAGGACACAATTGGTTCCAGATGATGTTGGCTTCTGATGAACGGGCCCATCCTTGGCTTGATGAGGGCATCAACTCATTCTACGACAAACTGCACGCCTATGAGGAAATCGTTAGCGGAGTTGCCGATTCAGGTATTGCTAACCCGCGTATTAGGCGTTTTGAAGTTGGTACCGGACTGCTATACAAATATCTGGCAGGTCATCACTACTTGGCAGGATTAACCGCCCATGCCTATGATTATCCGTCATTGAATTATGGTGTAGAAGTATATGGGTGGGTGCCCAAGTTCATCGGCTACGTAGAAAAGGCAGTGGGGCGAAAGCGATTTGATGCCGCAATGCAAGATTATTTTCGGCGGTGGAAATTTCGACACCCCGATCCCCAAGATTTTTATGCGGTAATGAATGCGCACTTGCCAGATGTAAAGCCAGTATGGAAAGTATTTGAAGGCAAGGGACATTTCCGTGGACGAATCAGGAGGGTAGAGCCCGTATCTTCTAAGTGGCGCATTTACACGCAAGGCTGGCCGGAAGGAGTGCCCGTCCTTGTTCAAGCCTTTGACAATCGAGATTCGTTGTTGGCGGAATGGTGGCGTCCGATGCCGGCCGACGGGATGATTTCCGTACCCATACCGGATGGTCGACCCACCCATCTTCGCGTCAATCCGGCCCAGCAAACGATCCAGCTATACGAT
>CAYVLB010000025.1:14220-18977 GCA_964452325.1 uncultured Sphingobacteriales bacterium
TCTTCCCGCCTGGAAAAATTACATGCCCCGATTACTTTGGCACCCCTTTACACAATTAGATCATCGTCCTACTTTATTGGTGTTCCCCTTAGCAGGATATAATCCACATGATGGCTTCATGGTAGGAGGTGTGTTGAGTAATCTGTTCTGGACAATGCCGACCGTCACCTGGGGTATTACTCCAATGTATGGACTGAAGTCCCGTCAAATGATTGGAGGTGCCTGGGCTGCTGTTCATCGACGCTGGAAGAACAACGATCAATGGAACCATTTGAAAGTAGGAGCACGTGTGCGCCGATTTCATTTCGATGAGGCTACCGACACCGTCCACCAGCTTAACTATTCTGCCACGTATCAAACTGTGCAATTGGGTTTGCAATACGAATGGAAAAGGGACCTTACGAATCCTTATCTGTATAAAGCATCAATTCAGGCCATTCGAACGGACTACGACGTGTTGGGCTATGAATGGGATTCTATTACCGCCGCATATCGGCTGAATCGTTCCTTGCGTTCGGAAACATACTCTATGGCTAAATGGGAGGCATTGCGTCGAGGCCGGCTTTATCGCCATGCTTTGGTGGAGGTGTTGCTTCATCGGCGTTTTGCCCGGTTGATGGCAGAATACACATTTTTTGTCCCCTACTGGCAACAGAAACGGTCAGTGGGAGGAATGCAATTGCGGACGGTGATAGGCAGCATTGTAGGGACAAGTGTTCCATCGTATTTTCGCCTTCGATTGCCTGCTTCTTTGTCATCTTCCGATGCCGGGCGCGTAATGCAAGATTATACTTTTGAGGAAATTGTTTTTGATCGAAGTGGAAGCCATCCGTTTTGGGGACGTCAGATATGGCCCACGCAGGGATACTTCAAGTTGGCATCCAATATTGGTTTGTCGGAGCGTTGGATGTGGGCAGTCAACGTGACCAGTGACTTGCCTATTCGTGTACGTCTTCCCTTGTCAGTGGAAGTATTTGGGGATGTAGGGATGGTTGGCAACCCATTGCTGAATCAAATATTCTCTTCCAGCTTGCTATGGGATGTTGGGATTGCCATCGGCTTACCCATGAACATCGCTACCGTTTATTTTCCGATAGCGGTCTCGGAACACTATCGGACGATGTGGAACCGCCGACCATGGTGGCAGCAATGGGTCTTCGAACTCAACCTTAAAACATTAAATCCCCTACGGCCCTTTGAACAACCCACTTATTTTATCCGATGATACAGGAGACGAGTTTGTAATTTTGTAAGTCATCTTTTATGCTTTCTCCGTGATCCCACCTAATTTTAAGTGTATATCCAGATGCTGGCCATCATCCGTAAGGAATTAATCCAATTTTTTAATTCGGTAACCGCCTATTTGGTAATGGCCGTTTTTTTAGCGATGACTGGATTGTTCTTGTGGATATTGCCTGGTAATATTTTGGACGAAGGATACGCGTCGCTTGCACCTTTTTTTGAGATTGCCCCTTGGGTGCTCCTTTTTTTAGTGCCAGCACTTACGATGCGTTTCGTGGCTGAGGAACGCCAGTTGGGGACCTACGAAATCTTGGCAACGGGGTCGGTATCCGAACGATGGATATTGTGGGGAAAGTTCATTGCGGGATTGATATTGACAATGGCTGCACTGGCACCCACGGCGATATATTTTGCTACCATCTATTATTTAGCATATCCAATGGGTAACGTAGATATAGCGGGGGTAGTGGGTTCATATGTAGGATTGATGTTTTTGGTGTCGGCTTATCTGGCCATGGGTATTCTTGCCAGTTCATTATCGGCAAATCAGGTGGTCGCATTTGTCATTGGAGCGCTTTTTATTTTTATGTTCTATTCCCTTTTTGATTGGCTGCGGGCATTTACCACTTTTTCTTCACTTGATGCTTTGCTGGAATATATCGGCATGCAATCGCATTATATATCATTGAGTCGAGGCATTATTGATAGTCGAGACGTGATCTATTTCTTGTCATTGACTGTGTTGAGCATGGAGCTGGCTTTATGGTCTACCGAACGGCGTAAATGGCAATAACTCGGATGAAGTCCCTAGCCCGGAAATATCGAAATGCACGTTCCCTTCAACTGATTGCATTGGCAGTGCTTTTAATGGCCATTAATGCCGTGTCAAAATATTATTTCGTGCGTGTGGACCTCACGGAGGATCAACGTTATACCCTTAGCAGCGTTACCCGTCGGACCGTTCAAAGTCTCGATGACATAGTGTTTATCCAGGTGTTCCTTGAAGGAAATGATCTTCCGGCGGGTTTCCGTAAATTGCGGCAAGCCACACGTGAACTTCTCGATAACTTACGGGCTTATAATCCTGATAATATCCAGTACGAGTTCAAAGATCCCTTCGCAGAAGAACTCACAGATGACCAGCGTCAAGAGGTCATTCGACAACTGGCAGCCCAGGGGCTCGAACCCATCAATCTGGAAGTCAAAGAACAAGATCGGATCATCCAGAAGATCATTATCCCGGGGGCGATTCTCCGATACCAAGGACGAGAGTTTCCTATCATGTTGTTAGATCAACGGATTGGCCGATCTTCCCTTGAGGTCATTCACCTTTCGATAGTCAATCTTGAATACAAGTTTGCCGATGCCTTCTATAAGCTCCAACTCCGGCGCAAACCGCGTATTGCTTTTATTACTGGTCATGGCGAACTCACGGGTAAACCAATCGCTGATATTCAAGCCACTCTCCGGCGATATTATGAGGTGTGGGATATTAACTTGCCTCGTTATAAAGTTGGCAAACTCGACAACTACGATGTAGTCGTTATCCCGAGACCGACACAACGATTTTCCGATCTGGAAAAATACAAGATCGATCAATTTGTTATGAAAGGCGGACGTGTGCTTTGGCTGATTGATCCCTTGGCCGCTTCGATGGATAGCCTCAGAACTCAGTCCGCTTTCGTTACTTCCGACTATCCGCTGAATCTTCGAGACCTCCTGTTTAAGTATGGTGTTCGGATTAATTTAGTCTTGGTACAAGATCTCAACTCCCATGTCGTGCCCATCCTCACCAATGTAATGGGGCGGCCTCAACAGGACTTTATGCCGTGGCCCTACGCTCCGCTATCGATTCCCCTTTCTCCCCATCCCATTGTGAAAAACCTCAACCCCATATGGTTTCGTTTTGTAAGTAATATTTCGCTGGTGAATGATACCCTTACTCGAAAAATTCCCTTGCTGGTTAGTAGTCGGGCCACACGCGTGTTGCCCCATCCAGTACGGGTAGGGTTAGAGGAGTTCCGAACTGGCATTGACGAATCGATGTTTCAGGGAGGACCGCAGCTCTTCGCCGTATTATTAGAAGGCAAGTTTACTTCTTTGTTTCAACATCGGATTGCCCCTGCTACGATTGAAAGTGGACAATACGGAACACCCATGTGGGAGGTAGATTCTAATCGGATGATTGTCATAGCCGATGGAGATGTGATTCGCAATCAAGTAAATCACGTAACTGGCCAAGCTTATCCGTTGGGATATGATCGTTACACCAACCAAACATTTGGAAATAAAGAACTTATCATTAATGCGATTGAATATTTATTGGGTCATGACGATTTGCTTCAGCTTCGTACACGTGAACAACCCATCCGGTTGCTTGACCGAGAAAAAATTAAATCCAATAAAATGTTCTGGAAAGCGATCAATGTAGCTGGGCCGTTTATGTTAATGCTCTTACCTTTGATATGGGTTGCATGGCGGCGTCGTAAATATTCCCGCTGATGAGTAACATATTTGGCAAACGCACCATTGTATGGTTGGGAGGCGCCCTATTCGTGGGGGGCACTGCTTGGTGGCTGATCCGTCAAAAACAGACACCTTCCACCATCGGCGACCTTCACCAACATTATCAAATTGAGGATACTGCCGCCATTACCCGTATTGTCCTCACCGACAAGGGGGGGCGCTCCGTGACGCTGACACGCCGACCCGATGGATGGTGGGTAAACGAAAGGTACCCTGCTGCTACCGAGAAGGTAGATTTTTTGCTGGATGCCCTCAAACGATGGGAAGTGAAAAGTCCTGTCCCACGGGCTGCCCGTGATAACGTTGTCCGACTTATGACGGTAGCTTCTACCGCTGTGAAAATATACCAAGGAGACCGCCTTGTGCGGAAATATCAGGTAGGAGGGGCCACACCTGATGACCTGGGCACCTATGTGGCAGTTCATTCCCTCGAATATGAACCGTATATTCTTCATATTCCCGGATTTAATGGCTATCTGAGTGTACGGTTTTTCACCGATTCATTAGAATGGCGTTCCCTACGTGTGTTCCTATCCGACTTTGCCCAACTTCAACTCCTGCGTTTTGAATATCCAACCCAGCCGAGTAAAAGTTTCCGAGTGGAAATCATCAATGGCGAACCTCACCTTTTCAATGCCCAAGGCCAACCCGTCGACTCCGTCCCGCCTCAAGCTATTAAAGCCTTGCTCATCGAAACCATGCGACTTCATTTCTATGCTCCCGTAGGCATTGCCCCGGATAGCCTTCGATCACAAACCCCCTATTTGGCGATTTCAGCCGAATTTGAAAATGGGTTCGAGCAACTCTTACTCTACTGGAAAGCACCCGATCAACGCACAAAAGGGGTTACGGAGGAAGGATATGACCTGGACTTCTGGTATGCTTTGTCATCGGCATGGCCTAATCATTCCCTTTTGTTTCAATATTCGAATCGGAAATGGCTTCGTTGGGGTCTTGCCGGAATCAAGTGGATGCGTACCAACGAAGAC
>CAYVLB010000026.1:0-18542 GCA_964452325.1 uncultured Sphingobacteriales bacterium
TATCGGCGTTGATCCTATATATTGCTTATCCATCTGATCGTTGAATATATGTGCTCTGTTTGATCGTCAAACCGAAGTCCTGCTTCATCCTATATGCTTCTAACGTGCAGCGTATAGCGTTAGCGGGCGTCGAATGCAACAGAACCATAGGAATGGGAAGGGGATAGGTTATTGACATTGCCCAGAATATTAAAATTCCACATCGGATGATAGCGGTATAGCGTACCAGCAGCCACATACTTGCGAGGGATACCACCACCTCCTCGTAAGTCCCCAAACCAAAAAGATTGTTGATCTTGTTTGAGTTGTACGTTGATGGCAATCTCTCCTTGTTGGACTATGGATTTCATTAAACCCACGTCGGTATAATTACTTAGTACTTCGATTCGCTCCACTACATCGGCGGGAATATTTTCGGTGGCCGTGCGGACGTCTCCACCGAAAAACTCTTCTCCTTCCACCAGTACTTTGCTCACCAACTGTCCCAAAAAATACACTTCTCCGCGGGGAGTTACTTCCAAACCGGGTAAACGTTTGAGGATGTCTTTGAGGTTGCGTTCGTTTCCAGTGATGAACGAATCGACGGTATATATAACCGTATCTTCTTTGACTGTAAGGGGTACTTCATACTCTATTCGAGCTTCCTGAAGTAGGAGGGGTAGGGGGTGCAGTTGAACGTGGCGGTAAATTGTTTGGTTGGTAGCAGCGAATAAGGAATCGGCATAGAGGGCATATCCCAGATAGGATACCTGCAACACGAGCGGGTTTTGGGCATGTTGCAACACAAGTTCAAAGCGACCTTGCGCGTTGGTTGTGCCAAAAGCAACGATGCCGGATTGTTCCATTAACAGAACATTAGCTTGCGGAAGCGGGCGCCCCATCGTATCTGTAACGAGGCCTTTTATGATAATTTGGGCATGTATTGTGGTTGATAAGATCAGTCCCCATAGGGCATACCAAAGGTGCTGGCTCATTTCTGGCGGTTTTTATTGTATTGATCCCGGCGATGCCGAAGCCACTCTTCCCAACTCATTTGGATCATGTGTTGGTTGGCGGAAGGCGGTTGCGGTATCTCCTCAGTGCGGGGCTCCAAGATGACCTTTTGCAGGTAGTAATGATTTCGGTTGTCCTTCAATTCGAGAATGAGTCCTGGTAAACCACCGTAAATATCGGGCCCAAAAGTCACTGGGATTTGTGGCGTGTACCACGCCACAACCTCTACCGTGTCTATCTTGCATAAGCCACTGTCATCTGGAGGGCATTGCACATCTACAACACGCCCCCGTGCTTTGAAGGTTAGAAATTGTCCGACTTGCCGACGTTCTGGGA
This sequence comes from uncultured Sphingobacteriales bacterium, assembly GCA_964452325.1. Lineage (GTDB taxonomy): Bacteria > Bacteroidota > Bacteroidia > JAADEI01 > JALVCQ01 > JALVCQ01. The sequence goes on from CAYVLB010000026.1 coordinate 1,330, forward strand.
GCAACTGCCAGTTGATCTGAATTAGTGAGTCGGCAATGTAATAGAGCTCTTCTTTGTCGATAATTTTTACCCATTGTCGCCGCAAAAGGTCAGTAAATACTTCTGTTTTCCCGGCGTTGGACATCACTATAATGCGTTGAGGGCGACGACTCTTTGTTTGGGGAGTAAGGTGCTTGTAGGGATGGTAATATGCTCGCTGCGGCGAAAAATCCAGTGCATAGAGATGATGCATTCCTTGCTGCCAACCGGTAAGGTCCAACATGCCCCATTCGCGAAACGTTTCCTTGAGTTTGCGAATCGACCGCACCTCAACCATCCGATAAATGGCTTGGCCTTGCAATGGCATCGACTGCCCCCATGCTGTACCACCTGCCCCGGCAAGTATTCCGGCCAACAGGAAAAGTAAGTATTGGGTCATTTGCAAAGGAAATACTATGTTTGAAGTTGCAAAGGTAGCGACCATGTGGATTGCTGTTCTATGTGCCATATTGTCTTGGAAGGTAGGAATCGATGCGTTACTTTCTCAAGAAAGTGGCATCATTCCCCGCAACGAAGAAGGAAAATATGAATACAAGGAGGTGGTCCGATTGCCGGATCTTTCGGCCGATGCAATTTATAAGCGGGCCCTACAATGGGTGCATCGCGAGTATAAAAACCCCAAACAAACGTTGCAGCTCCAGGATGCTGCCAATCATAGGTTGATGCTGCGTCATCAAATTCGGGTGCCACGAATCCGAAAAAGTGGAAGTCCTTGGCTGTTTGTTCATTATAAGCTCAGTATCGAAGTCAAAGACGGTAGATATCGTTATCGGGTATTTAAATTGCACTTGAAAAACGGCAATCGATTCTATCCAATCGAGCGGTGGACAGATAAAAACGAGTTGCCTCCCAAAGAAGCCCAAACATACTTGGCTTATGTGGATAGGGAAGTTCGTTCCCTGCTTGAGCGCATGAAAAAGTATATCGCCGATCCACCGGTAGAAAAATCGGATGATTGGTAGAATTAGTTGTGGATGGATTTGCCTGGCTAGCGTGGCGGTAATAGCTCAGACGACCGACTATCAACCGTCTCGTCGTGTTCAGTGGCTCTATAAGGAAGCCCATAACCGCCTCGAACGCCATCAGTATCCGCAGGCATGGTTTTTTTTAAGCAAACTCTTTGAGAAAGATTCGATATATCCAGATGCCAATGAGTTGGCTGCTGAACTGGCGATGCGGGAAGGGAAAGACTCCGTGGCAATGGTATATTACCAACGGCTGGTGCGTCATTTTCCCCATCGGGTGTCTGCGTGGTATAACTTGGGTCAGGCTGCGTTCGGGGCTGGATACTATCGGATAGCTGCCGATGCGTGGGACTCCTTTATTACCAGGTCCGGTGCCGAGCGTCGGTATCGGAAATATCGACAATGGGCCCTTGAGAAGCACCAACGAGCCCGTTTTGCCGATAGCCTACGTAATCATCCCGTTGAATTTTACCCACAGAACCTTGGCCCCGCCATCAATAGCCCCAACGACGAATACTGGCCAGTCCTCACTGGGGATGAACGCACCATCTATTTTACCCGTCGGGCCCCTGTAGATACGTTCAGTCCGAATCGAAGCCACTATCCTATCTATCGACAGTCTCAAGAGGATATATACTATGCACGACGGACAGATACAGGATGGAACCAGGCAATCTTGGCACCTGGTCGCCTCAATACCGATTTTAATGAAGGTGCGATCACGATGTCTCCCGACGGAAGGTATATCATTTTTACCGGATGCAATTGGCCACAAGGATATGGCAGTTGTGATCTTTACTATTCGCGAATGGTGAATGGCCAAAGGACTCGCCCACATAACGTTGGTCCACCTGTCAACACGCCATATAAGGAAACGCAGCCTGCTTTGTCCGCAGATGGCCAAGAGCTGTATTTCAGTAGTAATCGTCCGGGCGGGCGTGGAGGGCTAGATATCTGGGTCAGCCACCGCGGCCCCGATGGGCGGTGGCTTTCGCCGCAACCCCTTGATAGTCCCATCAATACTCCAGCTAATGAACAAGCACCCTTTATCCATTATGATGGGCAGACCCTCTACTTCTCATCACGTGGGCATTGGGGGCTGGGACGAAGTGATTTGTTCGTGGCGCGAAGACAAGCTGACGGACATTTTGATTCCGTCCGAAACTTGGGCTACCCCATCAATACCCACATGGATGAAATCAGCCTCTATGTATCTGCCGTAAGCCGTACTGCCTATTTAGCGTCGGCAGCTGGAGGGATGGGCGGTCTTGATATTTTTACTTTTCAGATGCCTAGCACAACAGCTCCCCATCGGGTGTTGTATGTGAAAGGTCGGGTCATTGACGCCCAAACCCAAAAGGGTATTCCCCGGGCATCCCTAGAGTTCTATGAACTCTCAGGTGGAGATGTTGTGTTGCAGATTAAAGCCGATGAAAAAGGGAATTTCCTGACCACTTTGCCTATTGGGCGTGACTATGGTCTCCACGTTAGCGGGGGAGCACAGTACGTTTTTCGGTCGGTTTATTTGCCCCTTCGTACCTATCAACGGATTCAACCCTATGAGCAAATCATTCCTTTAGAACCGATTTCCCCTGGTGCTACTTTTGATCTGCATAATGTCTTTTTTGATTTTGACTCGGACCAATTGCGCCCCGAGTCTCAAAGGGAGTTGCGTCGACTGGTCGTCTTTTTACGGAGACATCCAAGTATTCGGATTCGGGTTGTCGGTCATACCGACAGCCGGGGCACCTCAAAGTACAACATTGACCTTTCCTTGCGACGGGCACGTGCCGTAAGAGAATACTTGATCAATCAAGGTAAGATCCACTCCCGACGTATTGAAGTGGCTGGCATGGGAGAGCGTCAACCTGTTGCATCTAACCGCACGGAGGAAGGACGAGCCCAGAACCGACGAATCGAAGTGCAAATTATCAAGTGAATGATACTATTCCCAATAGATATATCATATCTTTGGAAACTACTAAAAGCTATCCGATCATGAATCGACGATGGGAAACTACCATTTTGGGATGGGTATTGTCAGGGGTGATCTATGCGCAAGTATGCACCCCCGATACGGCGATTACTGGTATTGAGCCTGATACCTTGCCTGATGCTGTGGTAGGAGACTACTATGATGAAGTGATTTATTTCAAGATTCCGCTAACCCGTACCATTTTCACTCAAACCATTACGGTCGATTCTGCCCATATCGACAGCATTGCCCATTTCCCATCCTCCTTTATGTATCAGTGCAATAAGCCTTCGTGTATGTATGTTGGGGGGGAATATGGATGCATTCGCATTACCGGATCACCTACGGTGAAAGATACGGGCACGCGTAATGTCGTGGTGTTTGTTACCGTCTACACATATATCAACAATTCGGTGGTGACCTTGCCGCAAATCGATTCCCTCCCATTTACGGTATTAGATACGGGAACTGCTACCAGCACTGGTGGGAGTTTGGAAGAGATAACTGAACTGGATTATTATGTTGGGCCCAATCCGTTCGATCGCATACTTTACTTGCAAGTGCCGGATCTGGAACAAGGTAAGGTGAAAGTGGCGATTTATGATCTGCTGGGGAAGCCGGTGATGCAATATCGGGTGTATCATCCGGGCGGACGATTTGTATGGAAGTGGTATCCGATCAGCCTTCGGGATGGATTGTATGTTCTTCAACTTCGTACGTCGGGACGTACGCTGACGACCCGCATTCATCGCCGGGGAAAATAGCTGATTCCCCTTGTTTAGTTATTCAAATCCGCCGCTTAGCTCAACGGCCAAGCGGCGGATAGGCGTTGGTGTAGGGCGCAGTTTTCAGTAGCGAATGATCCGACGGCGGGTAACGCTACCCGATGGGTCGATAACCTCCAAGAGGAAGTTGCCCCGCAGGCCGGCTGGCAAATCTATCTGTATGGTAGAACTCCGAGCTTGCTCCGACCAGACTTGTCGGCCGTCGGAGGTATAAACAGAAAGGTAGGCATTGGCAGGAAGGTCGGTTAGGAAAAATGTACTGGAGGAAGGATTTGGATATACAATGGGTTCGTTGTGGGTAGCCGAGGCCTGAATCCCCCCAGTGGCAGGGGCTGACACTACAAATTGCCCCATCATCCCTCGATCTTCATGAAACAGCATATGGCAATGGTACATATAAGGAATGGAGTCATCAGCGAAATCGGTAAATTGCGTAATGAACCGAACGGTTTCCATAGGCTTCACCAAAATCACATCCTTACGCCCTTGTTCTTGGGGAGGGGGCGGACTCCCATTACGATCCAGCACATAAAATTGCACATCATGAATGTGAAAAGGATGGGCAATAGCACTCATATTCTGTATTTCCCATATTTCGGTACTGTTCAAAGGAATGGTATAGTTGATCACATTCATATTGAAGGGAGTGTTGTTGAAGGTAAAGTCGCCGTTAAGTTGGTTAGGTCCCATCTGGGTAGGACGCATTACCAAAGTGCGCGTTAAGGTGGCTTGTGAAGAAGGAATAGGCGTCACGGTGACCAATGAAGCTGGGATCGTAGTAACGGGATTGGAAGTGGGAGACGTTACATTGATTTTGAGAATATTGAAGTCAACGCCGTTAATGGGACTGGGATTATATCCGTTCAGGGTCATCATTGGCATCCGTCCAGGATTGGTAGCTCCATAAATACCATTGGGAAACTCAGAAGCATAGCTTTTGAGGTAAATAGTTTGCCCGTTTTTCCCGGATAGGTTAATTAAAATTTCAGCTCGTTCTCCAGGCGATAACCATAAGCGGGTTAGGGCAACGGGCGAACTTAGAAGTCCCCCATCCGAGGCAATTTGGTAGAAGGTAAGGTCATTTGAAAATCCGATATTGAATACCCGCATGGATGATCCGTTCAGCAATCGCAAGCGTACTACCTGTGCAGGTAGGTCCACTTCGGCATTGATAGTGGCATTGACCATGACTACACTGTCTGAATTGGTCGGGACGATAATTTGCTTGTTGTTGTCGAAGGCCTTTGTTTGAATTACTAGGGGAATGTCATCTACACCATAGGTGCGGGGCAGTGTAAGGGCGGCTTCTTCACTATCCCGCACAATGATGAATCCGGCAATGCCTTTGGTAACATGTAGATTGGTTTTTTTGTGAAGATGGGGGTGATACCAATAAGTCCCTGCTTTGTCCATTACCTCGAAAGCTGGTGTCCAGATGGTACCTGGGGGAATGACGGTGTGGGGCCCACCGTCATTGGCTGCCGATACATGCATTCCGTGCCAGTGAATGGTGGTGGTATCAGGAAGCTGATTGACCACGTTGAAGTACACAGAATCTCCCTTATACAGAATAAGGGTAGGTCCCAATATCGACCCGTTAGCACCCATTGTTTGGGTAGTATATCCAGGATAGAAAGTATAGGTGCCTTGTTGGAGGGTAAGGGTGATTTGGGAGCCCGTCAATGTGTCGGGAATCATCAGCTGATTTTGGGCTGCAATGGAGAATGCAATGCCCGATATCAGCACCTGTCCAAGTTGATGAATATTGTTTTTCATAGCCCTTTATTTGTTTTTTTTGTGTTAGGAGTATGTTGTTGGCCTTAACGCATCTTAAGTAGCGGTTATTTTGATTCTTGTAAAACCACCTCCCGCAAGGCATGGAGCATGTCGTTCGTGGTGATGCGGTCTGGTCCTTCGGCGTAGAGGCGTAGGACGGGTTCGGTACCTGATGGCCGGATCATGACCCAACGGTCCGGTCCCAACCAAATTTTGTATCCGTCGAGCGATTCGATTTTTCGAATTGAGTGTTGCCCTATCGATCGAATGCGTCCTTTAGCAACAGCCTCCATTACATGCTGTTTTTGATGTTCGGAGAGGTGAAGGCTTTCTCGATGGAAGTAGAAGGTTCCTACTTCATCGTATACTTCGGCGATGAGTTCATCCAGGGTACGCTGTCGTCGGGCCATGAATTCCCATAATATAAGCCCAATCCAGATTCCGTCCCGTTCGGGGATATGTGTTCGGACGGCGATTCCACCCGACTCTTCGGCGGCGATCAAGCAATTGCTGGCATCTTCGAGCAAGTAAGGAACCAGGTATTTGAAGCCGATTTTGGTGTATTCAAATGGAAGTTGATACTTTCGGCAGAATTGTTCAATCTTATGCGAGCACGAAAACGACACGGCCACCTTTCCTTTTTGCCCCATATACTTCACGTAATAAAGGAGTAAGAGAAGGATAATATGATGGGAATCCACAAATCGTCCATTGCCATCCATCATGGCGATGCGGTCAGCGTCACCGTCGGTGATGATGGTTGTATCAGCAGGATGTCGGATCAAGTAATCTGCCAAAGAGCTGACGTTGGCAGGGATGGGTTCGGGTGATATCCCCCCGAAATTAGGATCAAGGGTGCATCGGTGACAGTTAATCTCGGGGAGCAAGTCTTTCATAATGAATTGTCCTGCCCCATGCATTGCATCATAGGCAAATCGCATGGTGCTTTGACGGATGTTTTCGATGTCGAGGTGGGTTTGGGCATGATGAAGGTAGGGGGTGTGGATGTCCACAATCGTGATTGTCCCAGAGTTGCAAAGGTCGGTTAACGTGGGAAGGTGCCGGTCAACGTGTGGGGGGATTCGCTTTTCGATATCCGCGATCATGTCTGGCAAGGCAGGCCCCCCAAAATATCCCTTGATCTTGAATCCGTTGTAAGAAGGCGGATTATGACTAGCAGTAATGACTACACCTGCGCTGGCTCCGAGCTTGCGGGTTGCTAGGGATACCATGGGGGTAGTGACAATCCGATCGGAGAGGTAGACATGTACGCCGCGGTAGGCCATCATGCGGGCGGTCCACTCGGCAAACATGCGACTGCCAAACCGACAATCGTAGCCGATGACCACCGAGGAATGGGGTTGGGTGGCGCGTATCCATTCGGCGGTGGCGGATGCTACTCGGAGCACGTTATCAACCGTAAAGTCTTCGGCAATTACAGCCCGCCATCCGTCAGTGCCAAACTTGATAGGATTCATGCACGCGGTTACTTCGGATCGCCAGTGAAGGCATTGATTCCTGTGATGTCCATTCCGGTAATCAATAAGTGAATCTCATGGGTTCCTTCATATGTGATGACAGATTCGAGATTCATCATATGTCGCATAATGGGATATTCTCCGGTGATGCCCATTCCTCCAAGGATTTGCCGAGATTCGCGGGCGACCCATAATGCCATTTCCACATTGTTGCGTTTGGCCATCGATACTTGTTGGGGCGTAGCTTGTCCCCGATCCATGAGGGTACCAAGTCGCCATGCCATAAGTTGGGCCTTAGTAATTTCGGTAATCATCTCAGCCAACTTTTTCTGAATGAGTTGGAAACTGGCAATGGGACGACCAAATTGGAATCGTTCTTTGGCATAGCGGAGTGCGGTGTCGTAGCAGTCAAGGGCAGCACCAATAGCTCCCCATGCAATACCAAAGCGGGCAGAAGTCAGGCAGCTAAGCGGAGCTTTAAGCCCTCGGGCATCGGGGAGGAGATTTTCTTTAGGGACTTTGACATTATCCATAACAATTTCCCCAGTAGCTGAGGCTCGTAGCGACCATTTATTGTGAATGGTTGGGAATGAGACACCTTCCATGCCCCGTTCGATAATCACACCTCGAATAATACCCTCATCGTCCTTAGCCCATACTATTGCTACATCTGAGTAGGGTGCATTCGAAATCCACATTTTAGTACCGTTGACCACATAATGATCGCCAGCGTCTCGAATCGAAGAGGTCATCCCTGCGGGGTTCGATCCGTGGTCGGGTTCCGTCAAACCAAAACAGCCCAGCCATTGCCCGCTAGCCAACTTGGGCAAAAACTTACGACGCTGAGCCTCACTTCCATACCGATATATGGGAAACATCACCAACGAGCTTTGTACACTCGCCGTTGAACGGATTCCTGAATCACCCCGCTCCAATTCTTGCATAATCACCCCGTATGTTGTATAGTCCATCCCTCCCCCACCATATTCAGTAGGGATCATTGGCCCGAAGATGCCCAACTCGCCCATTTGAGGCACCAGGTGATAGGGAAATTCGGCCTTTTGAGCCCACTCCTCAATGGTAGGAGTTACCGCTCTTTTGACCCATTCTCGGATCGAATCGCGAATGAGTTTTTGTTCTTCACTGAGCAATTCGTCAATGCGATAATAGTCATGGTGTTGGTAGAGATCGGCACGCATGGGACCAATTTTATAGATAAGTTGTTTTTAGTTGTATACTTTTTGCAATCTAATAGAATCGATATTTGTAATCTTTAACATCCGCAAAACGCTTAATGGTTTCAAAGAATTGTTGTTGCCAATAATTGTTGTAGGACGCCAGTAGTTGTTGGCGGGTCCCTTTGAATATAGCGGAGTCTTGAATTTCGACAGGGTGATATTGGGTGGGCTGTACGGCGGCTATACCGTTTTCACCAATGATGGGCCAATAGGCTGTTCCTTGGGGTAGTCCTACGAAATATCCAGCGACGGTAGGTTCGCTCCCAATGCCAGTGATAATGGGAGGAATGAGGCGCACGGCAGTAGCTTGTTGAACCGTTTTGCCAATTTTTGAGGCTAACTCTTCCAATGAAGAGGCTCCTGCATTTTCGAACTTTTTAGCTAAGATTTTTCGTTTTCGAACCAACATGGCCAGCGGTCGAATCTCTTCATCACGTAGTTGGTCAAGGGGTTTGTAGGGCGATTCGGAGATTTCGATGAGTCGTGCTACCACAAATGCCCCCGGCAGCTCGAGGATTTCGGAAATGTCTCCTTCTTCGGCATTATAGGCGAATCTCACTACGGGGCGGGCATAGTTCAGCCCTGGCAGGGTAAAGTCCGACGGTTGAATCTGTTCAGCCAATAAAGGGCTTTTCCCTGCTTTGATTGCGGCTTCCTTGAAGTCTTTGCCGTTCTGTACGTCGGTGTGAAATTGACCTGCCCGACGGTATTCTACATCGTACGTTTCCGAAGAGGGTGTTACTGAACGGGCAATACTCACCACGTGGGCGTCGCGTTGGAGGGTATCTTTGACAACTACGACATGATAGCCAAACTGGGTCGTTACGATAAAGGGTTGGTTAAGTGGGGCTTGGCGGACGGCCTTTCCAAAGGGACCTACCATCACGTCCGCATCGAACCATCCCAGGTCACCGCCCCGATCGCGCGTTGCATCTGTGCCGTAGATGTGTGCCAACGAATCGAAGGAAGCCCCACTTTTAACTTGTCTTAGGATCTCCTTGGCTTTTTGAAGGGCGGCTACTGAATCGGTCCCCCGTTGGATCAAGATATGCGATGCGCGATAGTAAGTGTCGTCAGCCTTTCGGAAGGCCAATACCTTGAAAAGGTACCACTTATCGTTGCGGAACACAGGCCCTGCCACGGACCCCACTCCCAAATGCCACAATGAGTCAGCCAAGGTAGGCTCATAGTGTGCTGGTGGATGCCATGTTGAATCCCAGCCCTCCTCACTTAGGGAGATTACATAGGCTGAATCGTTGGTTTCTGCAGCCCATTCTTTTTTGATGTTATTCAATTCTTCCAGCGTCAGGGAAGTGTCTTCGGCAGTGGGGATAATGGGAAAGTAGACGTATTCGATAGTGCGTCCTGGCTTTTGTTTGAATCGGTCCTTATATTGTTGGTAGGCTGCTTGCACATCTTCATCGGAAGGCTGGGCAACTGAGTCGGGTATTTCCATCACCGAAGCCCAGATGTAGTTGCCGTCGTAGGTGACGTTTTGAGCAGCATAGTAGTCTTGAGCTTCAGCGGATGTGATGTAAAAACTCTTGCTGATTAGGGTAATGAGTCGCCGCTGGCGCAATTGGAAAAGAAGTTCCTGCTCAAACATTTTCCAGCTTCGCTGGATTTCGGGTGGTTGCTGGTTTAAGTTTTTGAGAAATAGAATCAGCTGATCTTGACGGAATTGCCCGGTGTTGGGGTCAGTAAAAGCTTGGCGCACTTGCGGATGGGGTTGGGCTCCGGTGATGGCATTCGCCAGTTCATCGGGCGTTACTTCGATGCCCATTTCCCCCAATTCGTGGTCGAGTGTTTTGCGTATGATTAGCTGATTCCATGTCTGTTCTACCAGCGAAGCTCGTGTGACTTCGTCGATTGCGTTGTCGGGCGACTGGCTGCGGAGTTGTTCGAGGTTTTGCTGGTAATACCGGTCAAACTCTTTGTAGGTAATGGGAGTACCAGCAATTTCTCCGACTTCGTTTTGGTTATTGAGGAAAAAAAGGCTGTTGTTGCTGAATGCGTCACTGATAATGAAGGCCAACATGGCCAACCCAATGGCGATCAGTAATAGCCCCGAACGCTTCCGTATTTTACCTATGGCTGCCATAACGTCTTCTTAGAAGCTGTTTGAAAGGCACAAAGGTGGTTTATCTGAGCTTGAAAGATGTTTCCCCCAACAAATAGTCGTTGGTAATCATTTGTACGGTATATTGCCCTCCTGTAAGTGGTATGGGTGGCTGCCATTCCAAGCAATATTGTTGGGAAGGGTTGTTACTAAACTGAATTGATCCCTTGAACGAATAAAGCACTTCTTGGCCATCAAGGGTAGTTTTACCGCCGCCTGCGCCTTCAATGAAAATCGTTTCACCTTGTGGTGTAATGATTCGAACGTATACTGGATAAGTCCCATAATTGGCCACCGGATTATCGACGATCTTAAAACAGATTCGGATACGTTCTACCCGCTTTGCCCGGGAGGTTTCGCGTTCTTTTCCTCGCCGGATGCGGAAGGTAAGAACTTCCATTGTGGAAGTGGACAGCCGCGATCCTACGGCCAGCTTAATCTTAAGTTTTACGTTTTCGTCTTTGAGTTTTTCATGGACCTGTTTATATTGACTGACTTCTGATTTGAGCTTTACATTTTCTTCTTGCAGGCGTTTGTTTTCTTCATACAGCGAATCGAGCCGATATTTGTATTCGCTGACCAAGTAGCGAAGGCGTTCCAATTCTTGACGAGCTTGGGCCAGCTGACGGCGGTCAGCTTTTCCTTGTTGGAGCAGGCGACGAATCTCAGCTGCTCGAGCTTCCAGATCACGATTCTGTGCGAGTATTACCGAATCTAATGTTGCCACTTCTCCTTTATAGCGGGCTACTTCTTCCTGAAAGTGAGTCAACTCTGCTTCCAATGCTTTTTTCAGCCGGATTGTTTCTTCAAGGGCAGCACGGGTTGCCTCTAATTGTTTTTTCTTTTGATAGAACGAAAACCCGAGAATCCAGTTGAGCACAAAGAGCACTCCAGCAATGACCAACAATACGACTAATCGACGCTTGCGTTGATCTTGTGGTTGAGAAGGAGCGTTTGGAGTAGCTTGATTCATTATCACTATTGGTTAGCACCATTCCATGGATGAGAAAAAGAATGCCGCTTCCCGTTGGGCATTGGCATCGGAATCGGATCCATGAATCGCATTGTTTTGTACCGACGCGGCATATTTTTTTCGGATGGTACCCTCTGCTGCTTCCGCAGGATTGGTGGCGCCAATCAGGGTGCGAAAGTCTTGGACGGCATTATCTTTCTCTAATATAGCTGCTATGACTGGTCCTGAACTCATAAACTGCACCAAATCGTTATAAAAAGGACGTTCCTTGTGCACTTCATAGAAAGCCCGGGCTTGCTCCTGCGTTAAGCGCACTTGCTTGAGCGCCCGAATGTAAAACCCGGCTTGAATGATCTCGTCAAGAATTTTTCCGGAGTATCCTTTTGCAACGGCGTCTGGCTTGATAATGGTAAGGGTATAACTCATGCGCCTATTTTGCATCTTTGAGGTGCAAATATATCCCTTTTGCCAATGAAGCGGTTGGAGGCTGGAAGGGACCCAAGGTGGGTTCATGTGATGCCATTGCAGCGGTTGGAGACCACCTGTCTGCCCGAAGCAGATGAATATGCAATCGTGGTGGATGCTCGCGTGTGGCGATACTGGAAGAGAGAACTCCGACGGGCCTTGCCCCCTGACGGGTTTTACTTGTGGCAAGGAGGAGAAATGCGCAAGCGGTGGCGAAGTCTTGAATCCCTTTTTCGGGATTGGATGCGCCGGCAATTGACACGCCATGCGGTGGTGGTAGGGGTGGGAGGAGGTGCGCTAATTGATGCAGTGGGTCTGGCTGCATCCGTTTATAAGCGTGGGCTTCGGACGGTATGGATTCCAACTACTTTGTTGGCAATGGTGGATGCAGCCATAGGTGGAAAAAACGCTGTGAACTTCTGGGGTGTTAAAAACCTTTTGGGGACATTTCATTGGCCGGAAAAGGTAATTCAATGTCCAGACTTTCTTAAAACCTTGCCGTCACGGGAATGGATGAGTGGAATGGGCGAGATAGTCAAGCATGCCTTGATTGTGGGGGGAAGGTTGTGGGATGCAATCCAACGTATCCCCCCCCGCTTACCCATTATAGATATTGACCAATGGATTGAACAAGCGGCTTCTGTCAAGGCCTGGGTTGTGACTGAGGATCCTTATGAGCATGGTCTCCGAAAGGCCTTGAACGTGGGTCATACCGTTGGCCATGCCTTAGAGTCCTATTGGGCCCAACAGGGGTGCCGACTACCCCATGGCATTGCGGTGATGGCAGGAATGGCTTGGGAAGCAGCAATAGCCTATGAAATGGGGATTGCTCCCCTTGATGCGTCGCGCCAGATTATCGATGTGATGTATCGCTATCCCATCGCACGGTGGATGGCGCCAACTCAACAATGGATGAGTTATTGGCTACATGACAAGAAAAACCAGCGGGGTACAGTTGGCATGGCTTTGCCGGTGCGGCCAGGGCATATTGAATGGAATGTGCAGTGTCCGGTTGGAGATCTTCCCGATCTTGTGGACCGGGCAACTCAATGGGTGATGCCGAGCAACTTGCTCATCCGATAATGGGGCATGCCGATTTCTTGAAAGGGAGAAGAGATAATGTGATAGCCGCACCGCTGGTAAAATCCCACAGCGTAGTATCGTGCATGAAGTTGAACGCAATGGGCTCCGTGGAAGTGGGCCCATTGTTCAGCTGCATTCAATAGTCGGCGTCCATATCCCTTTCCTTGAAAAGCGGGTGCAATGGCCATTTGGCGGATTTTCATTACTTTGCCGGACAATCGAGCTAAGGAAACGCTTCCTTGGACCCTGCCTGAGGTGTCGATCAGTCCCAGGTGCATTTGTCTCCATTCCCTTGCGATTTGTGGCGGGGGGTAGTATAATCCCAGAGGTTTTCGCAAGACTTCGTAGCGTAACCGCACCGCTTCGGCATATTCTGGCGAAGCAAAATCGAACACGACGACCTTCATCGTCGATAGCGGATCACAAATGACCATCGACGCGGTGGCCCTACATTGCCAGGGACTGGCATGTAGAAGGTATTGAGGGCGTTTTTGAGGACCACTTGACCATGCCAATGTTGAGAGAGGGCATAACTAACCCCAAGATCCCAAATCCAGCTGCTGGGTTGTTGTTGGAGGTATTCTTTAAGTCCGGTGATGGTCGACGTGAACAAGGGATCAACACCTGTGAGGGGCCCGTAATATTGAAGGGCTGTAAAGATTCCCCATCGTTGGAAACGGATGTGGTGAAAGGCTTTTCCCATACGGGGTGTTCGGTATCGGAGACGAAAGTCGGGTGAGTCGACTAACCGCAACGCTGGATTAATCGGATAAGTCAGCATTGCTGTTACCCATCCTTCGTAAGTTAGTATTCCCATGGCGTAACGCCAGTTGATTTTATGCTCTGTTCCCCATATGATAGCATGTGTGATGTTGCGGGCCGAAAAGCCTAAGTAATTAATGGCTTCCGAAGGGTTAAAAGTATCGGGGAACCAGAATCCAAACTGAAATTCTACCATGCGGTGAAACTCCATTCGATAGATTCCTCCTTCGTATAGCACTTGCCATGCGCCTCTTTGCAAGGCTTGGCGATATCCCGCTTCAATACTCCATCCCTGTTCGGGTGCTAAATCGGGATTTGGAAGTATTCGGATACCTCCGGTGGTGCTACGGATATACCGTTCGGCAATGGAAGGTGCCCGAACCCCTTGTCCAATCGATGCATAAGCTGCCCCTCCCCGACCGAGTGTTCGATTGATTCCCAGACGCAGGGCGGGGTATAGCCAAGGTGTATCGGTATCGATGCGGTACCGTTCGCCCCGAAATCCTATCACCCAACGCCACGGTGCTTGTTGCCATTCGAATTGTCCGAAGAAAGCGGCCTGGTGGGCAACATGTTTGCCATACATATGCGGACTTGCCACTACATATCGCGTCAGTGCTCCACCTCCGGCAAAGTGCCAATTGTGCCATTGGCGGTATACCTGACAGGTAAAGTGATGGACTGTTCCGTTGGAAACAATTTCCGGCGTTCCACCTCGATAGATGGTGGTCGTTCGATGGCCTGCAAATATTTTTCCTTGGGGTTGGATCATTGTATAGGTGGCATCGAAGTGCCATAAGCGGGTTCGATAAGGGTTCGATCCGATGATTCCGGAAAGGTAAGGACGTTGTAGGTCAGTAGCGAAAAGGAAATTATACCCGGTGTCATTCATCCATCCCCCACCTACTTCGATCCATCCTTTGCGTCCAATTGTGAGGCGACTACGCACATGGTACACTTGTCGGATATTTTCATCATAGTGGCGATAGCCATTATCTGCTTCCCAAAGGGCACTACCGAATAGTTGGAGGCGTCCGATTCGCTGACGATATCCAGCTTGAATCAGACTGTGGTAGGGAAGGTATATCGTTGAGTCGCGGGGAGATTGCCAAAAATTTTGGAAGGTCCAATCGGATCGGGCAATGGTAGAGTCGACGGCGTAAAAGCCCTGTTGCCATTCCAGGTCGATTCTGGGACGTGTATTGGCTGTTTTTTCGCCCAGTTGGATTACTCCTTCCAGGGCACCCGCTCCATAAAGCGCAGATGCCGGTCCTTTGAGAATTTCCACTTGGCTGATATGCAGCGTGGGGAAATAATTCCATCGAATATCGCCTACGTCGGCGGTGAGAAACGGCATCCCCCGCCAAATAAGGATGGTGCGGCTTCCCGCTCCATAAGTGAATCCGCTGCCCCCCCGAATATTGAGTTGTCCCTTGAAAAGTTGGGTGCCGGGGACATACTCCAAACCATGATCCAATCTTGAGATTGCCAATGCGTCGGTCATACGGCTAGGAAGGAGGGCCAGCGAACGGATAGCATCGCGGGTAGTGGTGGGGCGTTGGCTTTCTACTATCACTACTTGTTGGAGTTGAAGTGGGCTTGGTCGAAGATGAACGGTGATGTGCCGAACGTCACTACCTTGCGGTGGAGGTATTCCTAAGCGCACGGTGTCATAACCAATCATATGGAATGTGAGGAGAGCGGGCCAGTGGTCAGGATATGCCCGAAATCGTCCCAAATGATCGGTGACGGTTCCTTTGCCGTGGCCATACGTAATGGTTACTCCAATCAGTGGTTCGCCCGACAACGCATCTTGTACAACTCCCTCAATCAGTTGGGCATTGCCAACGTATCCGCACACAAACCCAATCAGCAGTTGCCAAAAGCGCATCGCATTCTTATAGGGTTGGATAGAGCTGCTAAATTACGCTATTGTTTTGGTTTTTCTCAGTGGCCAATGAGTAGTTTCAAAGTGTGGGAGTGATGGAGTGGATACAATGACTTGATTGTTGGGGAGGGTGCATACGTATCGAACAGCAGATGCTATTTTTGCTTGTACGTTGATTGTTTTTCATGGGGTCAAGCGCGCGATGCTGTCAGCCTTTGCTAGTAGGGCTTACGGGCCCTATTGGGGCGGGTAAAAGTGTGGTTGGGCGGGTATTCTTGGTGATGGGAATTCCAGTATATGTGGCAGATGATCGGGCCAAAGAGCTGATGCTTTCTAATGGGCGACTGCGGGGTTTCTTGACGTCGGTGTTGGGTGAAGAGGTGTATTGTGAAGGCGCATTAAATCGGCGATTGTTGGCAGACGTACTGTTCTCAAATGCAGAATTGCGGCGATATATTGAACGGCAAATACACCAAGCGGTGTTTGAAGATTTTCGAAAGTGGATGATGCAACAGACGGCATCCCCTTACGTAGTGATGGAAGCTGCCTTAATTTTCGAGTCGGGTGCTGATGAACGGATTCCACTTGATTTTGTTATATTTGTAGATGCACCAGACGAAATACGATGGGCTCGCCTACGGAGCAGTCGTGGCTATTGCGAAGAAGAAATTCGGCGTCGAGAGGCGGCTCAATGGTTGCCAGATGTCAAGAAGAAACGGGCTGATTTTATTATTTCTAATGATGGGAAAAGCAGTATCATTGCCCGCATTTGGGAAATTCACCAAATACTGATGCAAAAAAGGTAGTAACAACATGAACGAAGCTGGGCGTATCAATCAATACAGTGCCGAGAATATCCAAATTCTGGAAGGGTTAGAGGCTGTCCGTAAACGGCCCGCCATGTATATCGGTGATGTGGGGCAGCGGGGGCTTCATCATCTGGTTTACGAGGTGGTGGACAATTCGATTGATGAGGCAATGGCGGGATATTGCAATCGAATTCGGATTATCTTGCATGCGGATGGTTCGGTTACTGTCGAAGATAATGGGCGGGGCATCCCAGTGGATATTCACCCGAAAGAACAACGGAGTGCGCTAGAAGTAGTGATGACGGTTCTTCATGCAGGTGGCAAGTTTGATAAAGAGTCGTACAAAGTCTCGGGGGGGCTGCATGGAGTGGGCGTGTCGGTAGTGAATGCCCTATCGGAGTGGCTCAAAGCTCGTGTATATCGCCAAGGAAAGGTCTATGAACAAGAGTATCGTCGGGGCAAGCCGTTGGGACCAGTTCAACCGGTAGGTAATACGCGCAAACGGGGAACCACGATTCGTTTTAAGCCCGATGCCGCGATTTTTCCCGTCATTGAATTTAAGTATGAGACGGTGGCGGCGCGGTTGCGGGAGCTAGCATTTCTGAATAAAGGAGTAGTCCTTGAGCTGGTCGATGAACGTGAAAAAGATGCAAAAGGCAGTCCGCGGCAAGATGTGTTTCATTCAGAAGGAGGATTGGTTGAATTCGTTCAATATATTGACGTGAACCGTGAACCGATCATTCCCAAGCCCGTTTATATGGAGGGGGTGCAAAACGGCATTCCCATTGAAATTGCTTTTGAATATACTGATGGCACCCAAGAGCACATTCATTCCTATGTCAATAACATTAATACGGT
>CAYVLB010000027.1:0-18389 GCA_964452325.1 uncultured Sphingobacteriales bacterium
GTCCCTGTTTTGAAAGGCGTTGATTGCGAGAACTCAATGCCAAGCCATCTGCATCTCGAACCGTTGGCACCGGAACAATCTCCAAACCAGGGTATTGATCTGCTGCCAACCGCTCAATGATCTTCAGTTGTTGATAGTCTTTCATTCCAAAGTAGGCGCGATGGGGACGGATAATGTTAAAAAGGCGCCGCACCACCATAATCACTCCTTCAAAATGTCCCTTCCGATATTGTCCTTCCAACACCTCCGCTATCCGCCCCGGCCACCATTCCCTTTTCAGTGCCATTCCTTCGGGATACATTTCTTGGTGTGAAGGAAGCCACAACACATTTACCCCAGCACCCTCCAACAGGCGGATATCCTCGTTAAGGTCAGCCGGATAGGTAGCCAAATCATTAGGATTGTTAAATTGTGTGGGATTTAGGTAAACACTCACCACCACCGTAGGATTCTCCTCACGAGCTCGTCGAATCAAGGCAAGGTGCCCCGCGTGCAACCCTCCCAACGTCGGTACAAAGCCTATTGGTTTTTCCAACTGCGGATACAGTGCGCAGTAGGCCCGACGTACTTTACAAATACGCATGATGACATTTCCTATCCCCACATCAGGCGGGCAAATATAGAACTCTGGGATGACTTAATCTCCCGTTGCGTTATTTTGCAGTGCCAATTGAGGGGCTTTTGATATTCAAGATTGTATGACCCAATCGCTGCAGGAAACGGGAGGCACTACTCCCATGCGTATTGCACTCATTCTTCAAGAACTGGACCCGTTTATCCAACTCACCCCCCAAGCTACCATCACTTATCGGCTCATTCAGGCGTTGGCTGACCAGGGCCATGAATTGCGGGTGTTCATGCCCCGATTTGGCCTTATTAACGAGCGTAAATTCCGACTCCACGAGGTGATCCGTCTATCTGGCGTTCATATCAACGTCATGGACGAAGACTTCCCAATGGTCATCAAGGTAGCCCCCTTACCGTTGGTCAAGCGGATGCAAGTTTACTTTGTTGATCATGAAGAGTTTTTCAAGCGCAAGTTCGTCTTCGAAGACGAACAACGACGATTCTTCCCAGACAACGCCGCACGATCTGTTTTCTACAGCAAAGGAGTATTGGCAGCACTTAAAATTTTAGGTTGGACACCAGACATTATTCATATTCAAGGATGGATGGCAGCCATCACTCCCCTCCTGATGAAGACATTTTACCGGGGCGAACCATTCGTAGAAGAGTCAAGGTCTATCCTGGAGGTGATCGACGGAAAGTGGATTACCCAACCATTGGGTAAAGACTACATCGAGGTGTTTAGTATGGACCACATACCTAAGACATACCTTCGTCAACTGACCAATCCAACCGTTGGTGATCTTTACAAGGTAGGAAGTCAGCTATCCACAATAACCCTATGGAACCCCCACCGAAAACGAGGCATTAAGAAGCTTCAAAAAGCCTTAGAGCAACATGCGGATCACTTTAAAGATATTCAAGCAGATCTTGATCCAGAGCATCCGATTTCGACATATTGTTCAATCTATTCCATGCTCCTCCATCCGGAAGACGCATAAAGTGGGGTATGGCATTATCGGGGCTTTTTTCATTACAACAGCATGTGAAAGCCGCTCATGGCCCAATGTATCACCGGATGGTTCGGACTCCGAGTATATCCAATCCGCTGTGATTCCGCTTCAACTGATAACTGAAACAGATACATCCGACTTTCAAGCAACACCCATCAAAGGCGCTACGATTGGATGGTTGGAAGATGCCGAATTCGGCCATGCCCGATATGGATTCGTATCATTCCCTCGAACCAGCAACGCCACACCTGTTATTAACGACTCCACTGCCTTTGACTCGATCACCCTCGTGCTGCGGGTTATTGGAATTGAAGGCAATGCTCCGCCAAGCCAACTTACCATCACCGTGGATGCGCTAAACGAGTCCGTTCCCTCGGATTCTGCTTTTTCCATTTTCCGAACCTGGCCGACGCACCAACGTTTGGGGCAAGTCAAAGTGAACTATGATCCCCAACGCACATATATCCATTGCCGTTTGGATGATGCCTTTGGGCGTACCCTTCTTGCTGCCTACAGCCGCCGTGATACTGCCGACAACTCCTGGATCAAACGCGTCATCAACGGTTTATCCATTGTGGCCGAAGGACCGATGACATCATCTGGAATACCCCGAGGATGGGTTGCATTGATTGATCTTTCCGGCCCCTCCGTCTTGCGCATCCACTATTCCGATTCAATGACGCTGAACTTTCCTCTGGATCACCGCACCTCATACCCCCAGTGGCAATATATTCCAGGTGAAAGTACGATCAAGAAGGTACTTACTGGACAACAGAAGGTTCCCTTGTGGATGAGTCCCGGTGCCACACGAACACATCTGATCATCCCCTCGCTCGATTCGCTTTTACCGATGCCGCTGTCCAATATGCTGGTATCGCAAGCTTTGATCGAACTCTCCATCGACACTTCAGCCCCTCAATATCGAAGCATAGTACCACCCCTACTCGCAATATCCGATACCATGGGGAACTCCATTCCCACCGAAGGCATAGGATCCCTCCACCAAGGCCGATTCCAATTCAGCATATTGCGTTATTTTTATGACAGTCTCACGACCAGCCGCCCTCACCACCTTTTTATAACTTTGCCCGACTTTGAGCAAGCCATTCCGGCCCGCTTTCGCTGGGTAAACACTGGCAATGCTGGCCCGCGCTTGTTCATAAAATATCGCCAAAAGCACTAAACGCCGTGTTTGCATATGTGATTCCTCGTGCGGAGGCAGATGTTGTACAAGCCTCCGTATCCAAGGAACATTTGGTATACCGCGTAGACAAATCGGAAGAAGTTATCTTGCTATCGAAAACACCCATAACATCTCTTCACAAATATCCTGTTATTCATAATAACCATCCGTTTATCTTGGTTAGTCGGGCACTTCGTCGGGAGCCAACCTCCATTCAAGTACGCAATGCCATTATTGGGGGAGACAGTTATTTCTCGGTGATAGCAGGTCCATGTGCGGTGGAGTCAGAAGAACAGCTGGTTGCCATTGCCAACGTTCTGTCCCGATGGGGTGTTGTGTTGATGCGCGGCGGGGCATTTAAGCCACGCACTTCGCCCTACTCTTTTCAAGGATTAGGAGAAGAAGGCTTACGGATGTTTCGTGAAGTGGCTGATGCACACGGAATGGCAGTAGTGTCCGAGTTGTTGGATTTAAGCCTGTTGGAAGTAGTGTACCCCTACGTTG
The DNA here is from genome assembly GCA_964452325.1 of uncultured Sphingobacteriales bacterium. Lineage (GTDB taxonomy): Bacteria > Bacteroidota > Bacteroidia > JAADEI01 > JALVCQ01 > JALVCQ01. The sequence goes on from CAYVLB010000027.1 coordinate 3,268, forward strand.
ACGTGATCCAAGTGGGGTCGCGCAACATGTTCAACTATCAAATGCTGAAAGTGTTGGGACAAGTCGACAAGCCCATTCTCCTCAAGCGCGGCATGTATGCCACAGTGGAAGAATGGCTGTTGGCGGCGGAATATATTTTATTGCATGGTAATGAACAGGTGATATTGTGTGAACGGGGAATTCGTTCATTCGATCCGTATTTTCGTAATATTCTCGACTTTAACGCCGTGGCACTATTGCGGGAACTATCCCACTTGCCGGTTTGGGTGGATCCCAGCCAAGGCAGTGGACGTCGCGACATCATCTTGCCTCTGGCCAAAGCGGCACAAACAATAGGTGCTCATGGGGTAATGGTGGAAATACACCCCACACCCGATGTAGCGCTTTCCGACGGGTTTCAGTCATTGACGCTTGACGAATTCGAAGTAATGATGCAGCAACTGAAAACAACTACCTCCACGTTAGTAAAAGCACAAGACTAAACAACTACATGATTTGCCATGTGCGGGATTATTGCTTACACAGGATATCGTAAGGCAGTGCCGGTACTTTTGAAAGGCCTTGAGCGTTTGGAATACCGAGGGTATGACAGTGCAGGAGTGGCTATATTGGAAAACGGTAAAGTAGAAGTGTCTAAAGTGAAAGGACGCATCGCAGATTTGATTGAAAAAGTCAAGCCATACGATGGACAAGCCACACTAGGGATCGGACATACCCGATGGGCTACCCACGGAGAGCCTAATGAACTCAATGCCCATCCTCATCATAGTGAAGACCGACGGATTGCGCTCGTTCATAATGGGATTATCGAAAACTACCTTACCCTAAAACAAGAGCTCCAGCGGCGGGGTCATCAATTTTACAGCGATACCGACACCGAAGTGCTTGTTCACTTAATCGAAGAGATCCAGCAACATAAAAAAGTCAGGCTGGCTGAGGCTGTTCGCCTGGCCCTAACAGAGGTAGTGGGGGCCTATGCCATTGTGGTATTTTCCGCAGACGAACCCCATACGTTGGTAGGTGCCCGAAAGGGCAGCCCATTGGTGGTAGGCATCGGTAAGAATGAGTTTTTTTTGGCGTCAGATGCTACCCCAATTGTTGAGTATACGCAGCGGGTCATCTACCTTGACGATGAAGAAGTGGTATCTATTGAAAATGGGCACCTGGAAATCAAAACATTAAACAACGAGATTCAAGACCCTGCCATCGAAGAGCTAACCATCACCTTAGAAGCCATTGAGAAAGGGGGGTTTGATCACTTTATGCTCAAAGAGATTTACGAGCAACCGGAAGCCATCCTTCAATCAATTCGGGGTCGAGTGCGTCCCAAAGCAAACCGGGTAAAATTGAGTGGTATCTTGGCGTATAAACAGCGTATTCACCAACTCAAACGCTTGATCATTGTGGGATGCGGTACCTCGTGGCATGCCGGATTGGTGGGCGAGTACCTTATTGAAGATTTGGCTCGGCTTCCAGTGGAGGTAGAATATGGATCCGAATTTCGATACCGCAACCCAATTATCTACTCCGATGACATTGTAGTGGCCATTTCCCAATCCGGTGAAACTGCCGATACGCTGGCAGCGGTTAAACTCGCCCAAGAAAAAAAGGCCACGGTCTTGGGCATATGCAATGTGGTGGGGTCATCGATTGCACGTGCAAGCCACAATGGCATCTATACGCATGCAGGCCCTGAAATTGGCGTAGCATCAACCAAAGCGTTCACCACCCAACTATCTGCCCTTGTGATGATGGGTATCCTGATGGGACAACTTCGCCACACGCTTTCAGAAGAATATGTGCATCAGCTCCTTACAGAGCTATATCGCATTCCAGACAAAATCCGATCCATCCTTCAGTTAGACCGTCAAATAGCCCAAATCGCGCAACGATATCATCAAGCCAATAACTTCCTCTACCTTGGCCGGGGATATAATTTTCCTGTAGCCCTCGAAGGTGCCCTCAAACTCAAAGAAATCTCTTATATCCATGCCGAGGGATATCCCGCAGCGGAAATGAAGCATGGCCCCATTGCCCTCATCGACGAGAATATGCCGGTAGTGGTCATTGCCACCAACCATCAGCAGTTCGACAAGATCGTTTCCAACGTGCAAGAGGTCAAAAGCCGCGGTGCAAAAGTTATCACGGTGATTACTAAAAATGGTAATGGATTACGCCAATTGGCCGATGACATTATTGAAATCCCATCCACATTAGAGCCGCTCAGCCCGATGCTCTCTATCGTTCCACTCCAGCTGCTGGCTTATCACATTGCCGTACTAAGAGGGTGTGATGTAGATAAACCCCGCAATTTGGCAAAATCTGTCACCGTTGAATAAAACAATACAACCGATGAAACACCTGTTCATTTTCATATTCACCTTCCAAGCAGTAAGCCTTGCCTTCGCCCAACAACAAGTCATTTTCCGCCTCAAAGATGTCCGTGATTCTGTGGCCATCTTAGCTTATCATTACGGAAGTAAAAAATTAATCTATGACTCCATTCCAATTGATGCCACAGGAAAAGCAGTTATCACCCCAAAGGAAGGAGATCTGGTCATTCCAGGTGGCATTTACTTGTTTGCATTCCCAAAGGGGGGCTATTTAGAGTTTATCCTCACCGAGCCCCGTTTCGAGATTATCACATCCCAAGCACACCCCATCCGAGACCTTCAGGTCAAAGGGTCTCGGGAAAACAAAGCCTTTTTTGCCGACCTTCAAATTGTTCATCAATATTCTAAGCAAATAGATTCGGTGGCAGCACAGCTCAAAAACATTACGGATGAACATCAGAAAAGCAAGTTAGAACTCGAAATCGAGGGCCTCCGCAACCAATTGGAAAATGCACGTGATAGCTTAGCCAAAGCTTACCCCGGCACCTTTTACGCCAAGATTATCCGGGCCATGCAAACGCCCGAGCCGCCCAAAGCTACCATCGGCCCAGACGGTAATATCGATCCCAATGCTGCACTGCAATACTACCGAGAACATTATTGGGATTACGTCGACTTTGCGGATGAGCGCCTCATTCGAACGCCCCTTTTGGAATACAAGCTCAATTACTATCTTGACCATGTGATCATACCCCATCCCGATTCGCTCATCGCAGCTATCGACCAACTTCTTTTTCGGGTATTCAGTGAAGGAAGTGAAGAAATGAAAAGATTCTTTCTCACCCTTCTTGTCAATCGTTATGCCCGCAAAGCAGAACGCTACATGGGAATGGATGAAGTGTACGTGCATTTGGTGCTAAACTATGTAGCGCTTCCTTCAGTGACATGGATCGACTCAGCCCAGCGAATCCGAATGGTCTCGCGTGCCCTCCAGATGGAACCCTTGCTTATCGACAAACGAGGACCTAATGTTATCGTCGAGGATGCCCAAGGAACAAAACATGCACTCTATGATGTGGATGCAGACTATACGATTGTTCTATATTGGACACCAGATTGTGGACATTGTCGAAAATACGTCCCTGAACTGGCCCGTCAATTGGATACATTGGCTAACGAATCGACCTTTTCCTTCAAAGTGTTTGCCATCTATACCAAACACGATAAAGACTTATGGGTCAATTTTCTCAAAAAACACCATCTCGCCCAGCGTCCTAATTGGATTCACGTTTATAACCCTGATGACAAGGATTACGAATATAAGTTGGCTTACGATGCTTTTTCGACCCCTACCATTTACATCTTGGATCGCCATCACACCATCATCGCCAAAAAATTAGGACCTAAGCAGGTGCGTGACTTCCTCAAACGATATCATAAAGACCACGCCAAATCAGGGCCATAGCCACTTGCTCGTTCAGGGGGCTTGGCAAAGTATGGCGAACTGACAAAATCGGCATTTGTCAGGTGAAGGATTCGGGGCAAACAGCGAAGGGTCTTCTTGTTCCGCTTTTTTGAGCATTGGCTCGATCCAACACCGCAACTGCTCTTCTACCATTTGAGCTACCGCACCAGATAGTTCCATATCTTGATCACCCAACATCAATCGCGCAGGTAACGATACATTATTGATCGAGCGAAGCGCCCACACCGCCGGATGAACGAGACGTTTGGTCGTTTTGTGAAGTAGCAAGGCATATATAAGCTGCTGAAAATATATGGTGTAAGCTCCTTTGCGCAAAACCTTGTCTGCAAATAGGTCCGACAGTTCCGTCACCTTCAAATCTCGAAGGCTGATCCGCCCAGTTTTATAGTCTTCAATCCGGAAAACTGCACCATCTTCCCGCACTAACGTGCGATCAATATAGCCCCGCAAGCGCAATGAAAGCCCACCCATCAAATTGACTGTCCCGTGCACCCGTTGTTCGACGGCATGTAAGCGCCACCGTCCCCCTGCTTCCGATTGTCTGTCTTGCCAAAGAATCGTAAGGATATATTGTGCGATCGCCTCCGTCATCAAAAGTAAGTAGGGATCGTCAGTTACATTGCTCGTTATCTGCATCTCATTTGCTAACCAATGGCTTATCAACGGTCTCAACCTATTTTGAGCACGGATGATTGCATCGGCTATTTCCCCCAAAGGACGTCCCAAGTAAGGCACAAGAAGGGCTTCCATCACCCGATGAAGGACGTTTCCAAAAAGCCGTGCATCCATGCCTTTGGGAAGGGGATGCTGTGGTTCAGGGATTTCTCGGATAACCGATAGAAAAAACAAACGCGGACACTTGCGCAATTTGTTGAGTGCACTGGGGGCAATGCCTTGACCACCTGTAAGCAGCAAGCGAAAACGGGCAAAATCGGCACCAGTGGGGGATAATATTAAATTTTCGGGAGTATACTCAAAGGGACGCCATTGGGGCTGCCACAAGCAGGTTGTTTTCGTTCCGTCCCATAACGACAGCAACCTACTGGGTTCCAGTACTTCCGTCACATCTTGGTCAGGGACATATACATGAATACGTTCCGCCCGTTCCGCAAGTCGGTAAAACTGAAGGTAATACGTCAACGTATGATAGGGAACATCCATCATCCCGAAAGCCTGACGAATGGGATAGGGAATCATCGATGGTGGCGGGGCAGGCGGCCACTTTTTTTCCACAAAATCCAACATATGTACTTGCCGAAATTCCAAGCCCGGCGTTTCATGCAGTCCCAACACCTGAACGCCTTTCATAGGATTCCCTTCGAGGAAGAGTGTTTCAACCGATGCCATAGCTGATAATGCCTCTAACCATTCTTCCGGCGAATAATTGGGCAAAACCTCCCGAACAATATCGAGACGCGACATCAGCCACAACACCCCTTCGCGCGATGCAGACCCCCGAGAAGTCGCCCGATAGGCATCTTCCAATAATGCCGTCAGTATTTGGAATGCTTCGGTAGGATTGTTCACTTCCGCCCATTTCCGCAAGCGCTCTGGCAAGGTAGACAAGGGCACATATCGAACTGACCCTGTCAAATCCGGCACATTTTCAAACAACTGCCGAAGGTAAGGATGCCGTCGCAAGTTCTCAAAAAGCTCATGAGTAATCCTGGCCCCAGCAGATTCCATACTTCGTAATTCGGCCAACAATCGGAGCCAGATGGCTATCGGAGTTGCGGACAAGGGCAATCCCGCTGAGAGATTCACTTCAAGGGCATCCGGCCAATAGTAAATCAACGACGTGAGTAAATCTTCTGAAGGTACAATAACACCCGTGGCAGAAGTGGCATTCGCATTTCCAAGCTCGTTGAGAAGAACAGACAACTGATATTGCCGCGATGGCACTCGATGCGCTATCAGTTGCGGAAGTTCCTTGGGGGGAATCATCATCGCAGACGTAAATCGACGCAACAGCGGCGCCAATTGAGGTATCCGCCACTGGAATTCTTTTTCCATTCGCAAATAGGGCTGTGGAATGTCCCAATAAAACAGCACCTCGGTAGTCTCTTTCCAATATTGCCAAATACGGATTTGAGAAGCTCCTAAAAAATCAAAGCCCACTAATGCAATGGGGCCTTCAACTGCAGCACGGCTACCGGGAGATTCTGCAACCCACCGCTCCATCATCCCACGGTAGGCTTTTCCCGCATCAGTCAATGCCCGCCGAAACTCAGCATACAAGGCAGGCATCGACTGCCAGAAGTGCAAAAAATAGGACTTTACCGATTGGTGGGTCTGGGCAACCGATTCCCAAAATCGGTCCAAGATTTGCAAGATCTCATCGTTGGCCGAAAACTCATTCCTGATTTGTTCCCAATCGGCAGCTGTCCGACAAAGCCGTTTCACATCAACCAACGATCGGTCCAACTCATCAATATCCCTTAGCAACACACTTCCCCAACCAGAAAATCCCTCAAACGAAGTAACCGTCTCGAACACTGCTAAATAGGCACGATACAGATAAAGCAACAATTCACCTCGAGAGGCCAATATCCATGGAGTACATCCCTCGATAAATTCCATCCATGCATACGACTTGGGTGGGAATTGATTGGGGGCTACCTCTTGCCAGTAATGTAGGAACAGTAGGCGAGCCCGCTTTGTGGGGAATATCACCATCCATCGATAATCTGCCCCCCGCCGCCGCAAATCTTCTACAACCCTTTTCAAAAACACATCTGCCATCCGTTCAATCTTTCCATTCAGCATTCGTAATGCATCTTTGCAATGATACATGCTCGAAGTTCAAAACAATGTGCTATGCGCTGGCAACGCCGCCTAATTATTTCGAATAAAGCAGCAGAACCGGTGGGAGCCTATCCACACGCTACCCAGGTGGGTCCCTTTTTGTTTGTTTCAGGTATCGGTCCCCGTCGACGTCATCAATCAACCATTCCCGGAGTCGAGCTAGACCCTAACGGAAAGATAATATCATACGACATCGAAGTGCAGACCCATGCAGTTTTCGAAAACCTTCACCACATCCTAAAAGCGGCAGGATACCGAATGAATGACATCGTCGACGTGACAGTTTTCCTAACCAATATGCAAGCAGATTTCCATAGTTTCAACCGAATCTACCGAGAATATCTGGGAGAAGCCCGTCCCAGCCGCACCACCGTGGAAGTAGGTGCCTTGCCTACCCCTATTGCCGTCGAATTGAAAATCATCGCTTGGAAGCCCACCGACTTCAAGGGCGAATAAACGGATAAACGAAGGCTTTCCCCTCGGAATCAATAACCCGTACCCAATAACTCCCACGGGGATATTTACTTATATCCAGCTGGCGGGCTCGGGTGCGTGCTCGTAGCTGCCCATTGACGTGAAACACCTCGATTAATGGCGGAGTGCGATCCCCCTCAACGACAATCTCCTTGGAGGTAATCCGCACGCCATCGATACGGTACGGAACATCACGGATACCAGACCACACCACATTATTGCCAAGTTGGATGTCATCCAAAAAAATGTTGTTTTGCCGACCACTGCGAAATGAGAAGCGAATGAGCAAATTCGAATGTGATGCCACCGAAGTAAGGTTGATTTGTACAGAATCCCACCCGTTTCGACCCTGAGGATAAAAAGCCGACGGGTGCAGTCCTCCAACCGTCAACATTTGATTGGATCGACGAAACCATTTAGGGATCCAAGTCGTGCCATCATTTGTGCTCACATATACTGCCAACAAGTCCTTATCGGATGCGTCACGTTGGGCATAGGCATATTTAAACTTCAACACCGGTATATCCAATGCGGTCATATCGACAGGGGGTAGGAATAAATGGACTTCTTCACCTTTGCGTCCGTTGGTGTAGTTATCGTAAAAAATCGATGCCGGCGGACTGAACGAAGCCTGGGTAGTTACCTCCCACCGATGTCCATACTCATTCTGGGGAAACATCCACTCCGGCATTTGCTGGGGCGTAACTGGCTCAAGCCACGGCCGCGTAATCCACGGAATAGCGGGCAACACGGTTACTGCTCGGGAGTGGGTCTTGGTTTTGGAGACATTACCCTGTGTGATGGTCAGTGACACATCATATACTCCTTCCGTAGCATAGGAGACCGTAGGCGACTCCGCAGTCGATGAAGAGGGACTGGCACCTGGCAAGTCCCATCCAAAACTCACCGTCCCTTGATAGTTCGACCGATTCATCAACTGCACATCCATTCCCACTCGCACATGGGGAGGTTCCACCCAAAAGTCCGGCACCGCCGCACATGTATACGAAGTACCTACCCCTGTTGCTTGCAAATTGGATGGCGTTGACAACCCCGAACGATAAAAATTGAACTGGCTATTGACCCGCGACTTTTGACCCACTGTAAACATTCGAGGACACGAAGAATAGTCCATGTGATTTTCGATCATATCGGGCATGTCGGGATTATCATTATGGCACGTGTTTTGGGAAGCATTGCAATCGAAATTAGATCCTTGCGTAGGAGGCGTATCTCCCACGTTATCGTTTGCTCCATTGCATCCATTCTGAAAAGTATGAAGCAACCCTAAATAGTGCCCTACTTCATGGGTCAGGGTGCGCGAGAAAGCATTCATTTCCGAAGCCACTATCACCACTCCATCATGGCTTTGATTTGCCGCCATATGGGGAAGATATGCATATCCCAAAATCGTACCGGACCCGCTATTTTTAATGCGCTTGACCACATAAATGTTGAGGTACTTATTTGTAGGCCATCGGAAGGCTTTGATCCGAGTATCGCCCCCTTCATTGGTGGCATCCGTGAAATGACGTATGATGCCATTGGTACAATTCCCCTGGGGATCACGCCCTGCTAGGCGGAATTCGAATTCCATGTCTGCGATCAACGACTTAAATATGCTTCGGACACCAGCAGTATCGGCATTACTGCCTCTGAAATCCTTATTGAGCTGTTCAATGGCCGCCTGCACTTGGGCATCGGATATGTTCTCGGTGCCCCCCTCATGGAGAATGTGAACTACCACTGGTATCACCCGAAGTCCTTCGGATGTTTCGTCTTCCGTAACCACCGGAAGAGAATGCAACACCTCTGAGACGACATCCGGCTGGCGTTCCAACAGTTGCTGCGTATACATTTCCTGGCCACACCACCCATCTGGAAAAGATTGTCCCCATCCATGCACTCCCCTCAAGCTCACACCAAGTAGCCCCCAAAACATGAGCGTCGTATGTAACCGCCGCATAAGGAATTCCTTTTTATCGAATAATAACCTTACGGAGCAATACATCTTCCCTGTCCGTTATGCGCACCCAATACGTACCCGTCGGATATGAATGCAGCATGATATCATGCGCACGGGTTTGAACAATGCGGCGTCCATCCATCGAAAAAAGCTCAATAATGGGCAATCGGCGATATCCCACTACCCGTAGGACCTTGTTTTGCAACAACACCCCCCGAGTGGCACTAGTGCCATTGCCAACACCCGAAATGATTGTAGGTGTAGCACCAAACTGAATATCATCAATGAAAATATTATTCTGTTGCCCACTTCGGAAGGTCAGCCGTACCAGCAAATGCTTGGCACTTGCATAAGGGCTCAGGTCAATGGTTACCGAGTCCCATTCACTGCGGCTACTAGGCACATAAGAACGAAGATAAAGCCCACCAATGGATGCGATCTTAGGGCCACTACCGAACCAACGGAGCCGCCACGTAGTGCCACAATCGGTGCTGACGTAGGCTATGAGCATATCCTGTTTTTGGGCATTAAGTCGGGCATGGGCATACTTAAACTTCAATTGGGGCACATCAAGCATCGTTACATCCACAGGGGGCAACAACAAATGCACCTCTTCGTTCTCATAAGCCGTTTGAAAGTTTCTAAAATATATGGAATGAGTTCCACTATATGCTGCCTGAGATGTAATTTCCCAACGGCGACCTTCTTCATTTGTCAGGAACATCCATTCAGGCATCGTGGGAGCAATTTGATGCATCCAAGCTCCCTGGACCTGTGCCTCACCAGGAACCACTGTTATGGCTTGCATATCGGTCCATTCTTCCGTCGTGCCATCTTGAATTATCGACAGGGTAATGGGATACACACCGGGATTGGCATATGAAACCAAGGGTGAATCGGCCGACGAAGTGGTTGGAGAAGCACCGGGCATCGTCCACGAAAAGTTAGGACTTCCCTTATATAGGGACCGATTATATAAGCGGATGCTCTCATCCGTACAAGCGATTTCCTTTTCCGGTACGAAACGTGGTAAGGGACGACATGTATAAGTGGTGCCATCCACACCAGTATACTGAAGATTTTCGGATGCACTCATGGGAGCCCGATAAATGGAATATAGGTTATCTGCCCGCTGCTTCTGGCCCACTGTAAAAAGAGCTTGACAACTGGAATAGTCCATGTAGTTTTCTATCATGTCAGGTAAATCAGGGGAATCCACACTACATGAATTGGTGCTCCATGGACATCCCCAATTCGGACTCTCCACTGGGGGCGTATCGTCCACCCCATCGCCTGCCAATGAACATCCCCCCTGAAAAGTATGCGCCAAGCCCAAGTAGTGGCCCACCTCATGGGTCAGTGTACGTGATGAGCCATTCATTTCACTAGCTCGGATGACTACGCCATCATGACGCTGTCCAGCCGCACTTTGCGGATAATAAGCATACCCCAAGATAGTCCCCCCCCCACTACTGGCAATCGATTTAACAACATATATGTTGAGATAGCGATTGGTCGGCCAATAGCGGCGTTTAATCGCATTATCCGAACCATTGTTCGTAGCAGAGTTGTATTCCCGAACAATGCCATTAGTACAATATCCCCGATAATCTCTCCCCGCCAAACGAAACTCGAATTGCATATCTGCAATCAGTGGCTTAAACACGGGCCGTACAATCGAGGTATCGCTATTCATCGCCCGAAAATCCTGATTAAGCCGATCGATTGCATCAATAATGTCCTGGTCGGATATATAATATGGATCACCGTCATGGAGCACGTGAACAACCACTGGAATCACTCGGACCGAATTTTCAGGCAACGTTACCTTCGGCAAGCCACTTACGTAATCTGCTACTTGCTGGATAACCTCTGGATTCGTCACCAATATCGCTTCATTCTTTTCATCAGTAGCACACCATGGCACCTGTGCCCTCAGCGGAATTGACAGGATTGCTGCTATTACACCTACAATACACATATGATTCATAGCTTACTAAGGTTTATTTTTGATGGGGGCAAGATAAGGTATTCAGTGCAAATATTACCGTCCCAACTGGTTCAATCCGAAATTTTAATATTTGCGCCCCCAATGAATAATGTCTATGCCAAATATTAAGTCTGCTAAAAAGCGTACGCGCCAGATTGCCAAAACTACGGCACGTAATAAGACCTATAAGCGGCGTTTTAAGGACTTGCTTAAAAAGGTTAAAAAAAGACCCGATCGGGAATCCGCCCTCAAAATGTATCCCCAGTTGGTATCTCTTCTGGATCGAATGGCTAAACGCCGAATCGTTCACCCAAACAAGTCTTCCCGATTGAAAAGTCGAATTTATCGAATGATTCAGTCAAAGCACTAACCCCTCTTAACTTTTATTACTTAATCTGGTGTAACGGGGTCGCGCGCAAGCTATGCGGCTCCGTTTTATTTTTTAATTTGCACTCCAGAAAATTTTTCGCCAGTGAAAGAATACCTCGGGCTACTTAAAAAGGTCCGAAATGAAGGAAAGTTACGCACCGATCGAACAGGTATTGGTGTGCTTTCCCTGTTCGGACATCAACTCCGATTCGACCTCCGTAAAGGGTTTCCGCTGCTCACCACGAAAAAAGTGTTTTTTCGTGGCATTGTATATGAGTTACTATGGTTCTTGCGCGGCGAAACCAACGTCCGATGGCTCCAACAACACAACGTTCATATTTGGGATCCATGGGCGGATGCAGACGGCGAATTGGGGCCCATCTATGGCTATCAATGGCGGCGATGGCCCACCCCTGACGGCAGATTTATTGACCAAATTCACAATGTCATTGAAACCCTCCGTACCAATCCCACATCCCGGCGTATGATTGTATCGGCATGGAATGTAGCTCAACTGGAGCAAATGCGCCTTCCACCTTGTCACCTTTTATTTCAATTCTATTGGAATGACGGTGAGTTATCGTGTCAGTTATATCAGCGGAGTGCCGATCTCTTCATCGGGGTGCCGTTCAACATTGCATCCTATGCCTTGCTCACACACATGATCGCCCACGTCACCGGCAATCGGGTGGGCGAGTTTATTCATACCTTTGGAGATGTTCACATCTATCTGAACCACTTGGATGCGGTAGATACCCAGCTGAAGCGGACACCACGTGAATTGCCCAAGTTGCATCTAAATCCGAAGATCACCCATATCGATGCGTTTTCCTACGATGACATCCAGCTGGAGCATTACCATCCCCATCCGCCAATCAAGGCCCCTGTGGCAGTATGACGAAAGCAAGAGTACGCCTTATAATAATGGCGGCCGTGAGCCGCAATGGCATCATCGGTCGCAACGGTCGCCTTCCTTGGCACCTATCCAAAGAATTACGCCTCTTTCGGTACCTTACCATGGGAAGGACCTTATTGATGGGACGTAAAACGTTTGAATCGTTGCCGTCAACACTCCCCGGTCGTCGATTATGGGTGCTTTCCACCCAACCACCCAAACCAACAACACATGCCCAGTTTTTCCCCTCCATCGAATCGGCCCTCGAAGCTGCCGTGAACGAAAAGCTCGATGTACTGTATGTTATCGGGGGTGGTAAGGTATTTCAGCAACTGATGCCCCTCGCAGATGAAATGAGGATCTCCAAGATCCTGGCTCACGTTGAGGGCGATGTCCGATTCCCATCATATGCCCTTGCTGACTGGCACCTCCGCTTCGAACAGTATTTCCCTGCCGACCTACGTAGTCCCCTCCCTTTCCTTCACCAACATTGGACCCGAATTGCATGAATTTTGTACCCTATATGCCATGAAGCCAATGCGTTCTTTTATACTATTCATGGTCAGTCAGCTGCTTACCCCACTAAATGCGCAGCTTCCCCCAGGCATATTCCCGGGTGAACAGGTAAAGTACCGTATACGGTACAGTCTATATTTTAACATTCCGGTTGGCGAGTTTATTTTTTACACAGACACCACATCAGCGCCAATTTTGGGAAAGCCTACCGTTCATATCTATTCTGTGGGTTACTCATACGCCTTTTACGATCCTTTTTTCATGGTACGCGACACCTACGGAACATTCCTTGACCGACAAACCGGCTTGCCGATCGTTTTCTATCGAAAAGTTCACGAGGGGGATTATCATTTCTCCGAATACATTACGTTCCTTCGCAACCGCAAACAAGCTTACAACCGCGACAAAAAGGCATTTACTCCCATTCCCCCCAACGTACACGACGTGATATCGGCCATCTTCTATGCACGAAGCATTGACTATGACCAGCTCCGCCCCGGAGATTCCGTCATGTTTCCGGTGTATATCGACGATTCAACCTATCATGTCGGAATCATTTACCAAGGCAAAGAATCACTACGCATCCGAGGACGCAAAGTGATGACATATCGGCTGATGCCAATTTTGATTGTGGATCGGGTCTTCAACAGCGAAGAAGATATGACCATTTGGCTGAGTGCCGACCTCCGACGGCTTCCCGTAAGGATCCGATCTGGCATTAGCGTCGGTGCTATCGAAGCAATTCTGGATGAAGCTATACCTTAGCGGCATCGTACTCTTGGTAGGGGGATGGTTAGCCTCCCTTTATTCCCAAACGATCCCCCTTTTGCCAGCTAGCCCTTTTGCTCCCGGTGAGGAAATGGTCTTCCAAATTCATTATGGCCCCGTCAAAGCCGGAAAAGCACATTTCATACTTCACGACACATTGGTCCACCTCCAAAGCACTACCTTTTTTCTATTGTCGGTGGTAGGGAAAACCTTGCCCATATGGGACTGGTTTTACAAAGTCCGCGATTATTACACCAGCATTGCCGATACCCATACCCTCCGTCCTGTTTACGCACGCCGTAAAATATACGAAGGAGGATACCGAGCTTTCGAGAAAGTGTTTTTCCATTGGAATAAAGGCCGGATAACTGTTAATGACACCCACCACATTCACACTACCTATCCAGTATACGACCTCCTATCAATCGTCTACTTGGGACGACGGGCAGACTTTTCCCGCCTCCAAAAAGGACATGTATATTCCCTTCATATCATTCTCGATGGGGAAATCATCCCTGTAGGCGCTGAATACATAGGGATACAAACCATCATGGTCAACGGCCGCTTCTATGAATGCTTTGTAGTAAAGCCCCGTCTGGTGCCGGGTCGGGTATTTAAAGAACAAGATGATATGACGGTCTATATTCACACTGGACCCCATCGAGAAGTCGTCCGAATCGAATCAGCAATATTTGTTGGATATATTCAAGCGGATCTGATCCGCTTTACCCCCGGCCCTTAACGAAAATAATACTTATTTTGCTCGGTATGTAAAGCCCATCAACCCGTGAGAAAGGTATACACACTATCACTATGTAAGCTAATAGGTATTCTCCCGTTGATCCATGCTCACGCACAAGGTTTTTTCTCGGGTGACTTCACCTCCAATGTCTCCTTATACCAACGAGACTCCGTCATTGGAACTACCACTACCCAATACCTTCATGAGCTATCCTCGATGGATGGCTGGTTGTTTCTGAACTATCAAACCGATAACGGCTTGCAACTTGCCACCCGACTTGATTTCTACCATAACTCCCCCCTCATCGACCCCCAAAAGGCATTCACCGCAGGTGGCATCGGGTTCTACCAGTTACGAAAGCGTTTTGGTGCTATCGAGATCACGGCCGGGCACTTTTACGACCAGATCGGCACTGGTACCATATTCCGTGCTTTCGAAGAACGCCTTATCGGACAAGATTATGCAATCCATGGCATTCGATTAACCTATTTTTCACCCGATGCACGCCTTGCCTTCAAAGCCTTTTCCGGACGCCAGCGTCGATTTTCGGAAGGACAGCCCCTAACCTCTTATAGCTTGTCACCCCAAATTATCCAAGGAGCAAGTGCCGAGTATCAGTTTAGTGGTACCCACTGGCACTGGACTCCCGGAGTCGGCATTATTAAACGTACTCTCGATAAGGAAACCATGGGACAATTGGTTCAGGCCATTCACGCAATGCCTTATTCGGAACGCTTCATACCCCGCTACAACGTCTTTGCATTTGCCGCCTACCAAA
>CAYVLB010000028.1:0-18177 GCA_964452325.1 uncultured Sphingobacteriales bacterium
CAATGAGTTGAAAACGTTTTTTCATTCCGTAAATTTGCCCCCCAATTGCCTATCAAACAATGCAACCATGAAAACACTTTCAGCACTTATGGGAACACTGATGCTCGGATGGGGGCTCAAAGCCCAATATACCAGCATCGACATTCCAACGTTGCGTACCATCGACTCAAGTGGTAACTACCTATATAAAGACAGTATGGTTTCAGTAAAAGCCATCGTCCATTCCATTAACTTCAAAGGGCCTAATCGCCTTTTCTTCACGATTCAAAATACCAATGGCGATGGAATCTGGATCTATAAAAACAACGTTTCCGGCGTCGGTTATATCCCTTCAATGGGAGATAGCATAGAGGTGCGGGGAGAGGTGACCGTTTTTAGACAACTCCTTGAAATTAACCCCGATACGATTATCCTCATTGATTCCGCCCAACCACTCAACACCCCCCAGGTGGTGACGACCTTTAATGAAATGTACGAAGCAGAACTCCTCAAGGTCAACTGCGTGTGGATGGATAGCAATACCTCATGGGGCAATGGATCATTCAACATGACATTTACCAATGGAACCAACTCTTTTGTAGTCCGAATAGAAAACACCGTCCGATCATTATTTACCACACCACCTACCCATGGTGACACGTTTTCGATTGTTGGTGTATTGGGGCAATATTCAAACAATGATCCCTGGAGCGGCTATCAGCTATATCCCCGCGACACATCCGACTTTATCCCATGCGGGTCGTCAGGTGGTGGCGGAGGAACCGGCCCAACCTACATGCCTATGACCATCGCACAGGCACGTACCATTGCTACCGACAGTGCCGGAAATCCCTACTACATGTATGAAGATTCGTTAGTGGTACTCACAGGAGTTGCCCATACCCAAAACTTCCGAGGGGGCTATAAGGGGCTCTTTTTCACTATCGAGGACTCCACCGCAGGGATCTGGGTGTATCACAACAACGACTCGTTCGGATATTCTGTGGCACCCGGCGACAAGTATATGATATGGGGCCAACTGACCGCCTACCATAACCTGTTGGAAATCATACCCGACTCCATGGTGCGCATCTCCACCGGCAATGCCCTTAATCCAGCAGACACGGTAACGTGGGCCTGGAGCAATGGAACCATGTTTGAAACATACGAAGGACAACTGGTCGTGTTGACCCATATATGGCTTGCCGATACCAGTCAGTGGATAGGAGGCAATAGCTTTGTCTTTAATGTGGATGCCATTAATGCCAATGGCGACACCTTCACCCTTCGCATCGATAATAACGCCGCCGACCTCCATTCCAGCCCCCCCATTACCGACACGTTCAATGTACGGGGGGCATTGGGGCAATATACCCTTTATGGCGGATTCTACAACGGATATCAATTATTCCCTCGTGGATTATATGACATTACCATCCTAACCACCACTGGGGTTCAGGCTCGGAATCACCCAATCGGAACCGTCTCAATTTATCCCAACCCCACTTCAGGTATTGCGTGGCTAACAGGGCAATACGCAAGGGTCGAATTACTCACACCAACCGGTCAGATTGTATTTCGCCGCCGCACAGCCTCCGATTTGACCCTAATCGACCTATCAGATCAGCCTGCTGGCCTATACATCATTCGTGCCACAGGACCCGATGGAACTACCCACTACGGCCGGATAATCAAACGATAACCCCCCCTTAATTCGATCTCCAAACCCCCGAAGGGCGCTATCAGTCCCCCTTCGGGGGATTTTTTATGGAGCGTCAGCGCACTGAACCATGAGCGTCTAAAGTTTGACTCGCTCTATATTGACCAGATCGAAAAACAGCAGCATTAAGATGCCGTAACTTTGATTGTGCCTTTCGCAAAAGTCTATTTGCCATGCTTGAATTTTGGGAATCATTCCGTGATTTCGTCAGCTACCAACCATGGCCATGGTGGGTAGGAGGGATGATGATTGCCCTGGTGATGTTTGCATTGATGTTTTTCGGTAAAGAATTCGGCATTTCTGCCAACCTTCGAGCAATGTGTGCTGCAGAGGGAGCGGGCCGTTTTTCCGAGTTTTTCAATTATGATTGGGGACGTGATGGTTGGAACCTTATGGTAGCACTCGGTGCCATGTTTGGGGGATATATGACCGCTCACTATTTTGCAGGATCAGATGGACACATTGCCCATGTATCGGCTGCCACTGTGGAAAGCCTCAAAAATGTAGGAATGCACTATACAGTCGGAGAAGTACCCCTGGTACCTGAGTTCTATTCGTGGGAATCACTCCTGACATTGCGCGGATTTATCATTATCGTGGTAGGGGGCTTCTTAGTTGGTTTCGGCGCACGATATGCCGGTGGATGTACTTCTGGCCATGCCATTAGTGGGCTTTCCAGTCTTCAACTGCCTTCATTAGTGGCAGTGATCGGATTTTTTATCGGCGGATTAATCATGAGTTACCTCATCCTTCCTTGGCTCCTACAACTCTGACATAAATTGCCTGATCATGCGCTATTTTAAGTACATCGTCATCGGATTTATCTTGGGCATGACCTTATACAAATCAGAGGCTGTCTCGTGGTTCCGCATTTACGAAATGTTTCATTTTCAGTCATTCCACATGTTCGGTATTATTTTCACCGCGGTGGGCCTCGGTATTATTGGTGAACAGCTTATTAAACGCCTACATCTCCGAAACATTAAAGGACAAGAACTCCACGTTCCCCCCAAGGCCCCTACGTACAAGCGATACATTTTTGGAGGCATGATTTTCGGAATGGGATGGGCAATGGCCGGCATCTGTCCAGGACCCATGTTTATCTTACTGGGTGCAGGATATACTGTGTTGGCGGTATTCTTGGCCAGTGCAATGCTCGGAACATTTGTATACGGCCTGTTGCGCAATAAATTGCCTCACTAGCCATGCCTTTCGGCAACCCCATGCTTAAATTTGAAACCCTTGTCCACTTCCTCCTGAGGAGGATTTGATCACTTAAAAAAAATTTCCTTAAATGAAGTCCAAGAACACAAGCTCGCAAATAAAGTCTTCCAAATGGATCTACCACTTTGGCGGAGACACCACCGAAGGCAATGCCCAAATGCGGGATCTTCTGGGAGGGAAAGGAGCAAACTTGGCGGAAATGGCGACATTGGGACTTCCGGTGCCACCGGGATTTACCATTACCACTGAGGTTTGCACTTATTACTACGCCCACAGCCAATCCTATCCGCCAGGCCTCAAAGCAGCAGTTGAAACAGCCATTGAATGGCTAGGCAAACAACAAAGCAAGCAATTCGGCGACCCTTCTGCTCCTCTCCTCTTATCAGTACGATCAGGAGCACCCGTCTCCATGCCTGGAATGATGGACACTATCCTCAACTTGGGGTTGAATGATACTACCGTCGAAGGCCTTGCCCGCCTTACATCCAATCCCCGTTTTGCTTACGACAACTACCGACGCTTTATCCAAATGTATGGCAACGTTGTGATGGGGATCCCCATCGAATACTTCGAAAAAGCCCTTGATAATGCCAAGCAGGCTAGCAGGGCTTCCACAGACGCCGAACTCCCAGCTGAAGTACTCCTCCAACTGGTAAATCATTACCAGTCTATTTTCGAATCGGAAACTGGACAGCCCTTTCCACAAGACGTTTTTGAACAGCTATGGGGTGCTATCGGAGCAGTATTCAGGTCATGGATGACACCACGGGCAGTAACCTATCGTAAAATCCACAATTTATCGGATGATATGGGTACTGCGGTCAACGTGCAAGCCATGGTATTTGGCAACATGGGCGATGACTCAGCTACGGGCGTAGCCTTTTCCCGAAACCCAGCTACTGGTGAGAAAGCAATCTATGGTGAATACCTCAGAAATGCCCAAGGGGAAGACATCGTAGCAGGAATTCGTACCCCCCAGCCCCTGACACGGGCAATGGCCCAAACAGCAGAGCATCCCAGTACGTCGCTGGAAGAATTAATGCCCCAAGTAGCCCACGAGTTGTTTGCGATGCTCCAGCAGCTCGAAAGGCACTATCGTGACATGCAAGACATCGAATTTACCATTGAAAAAGGCAGGCTATATATCCTCCAGACCCGAAATGGGAAACGAACACCCCGCGCCGCTGTGAAAATAGCAGTAGATATGGCTGAAGAAGGATTAATCCGTCAAGAAGAGGCTGTCCTACGTATTGAGCCCGAACTCTTGGATCGACTACTTCATCCCACCATTGCCTCAGAAGCCCCGCGCCATGTGATTGCCCAAGGTCTTCCCGCCTCACCGGGTGCTGCAGTTGGCCATGTCGTATTTTCTCCTGAAGAGGCCGAACGCCGCCACGCCGCCGGCGAAAAAGTTATTCTCGTCCGTCATGAAACCTCACCTGAGGATATTCACGGCATGCATGTGGCGGAAGGAATCCTTACCGCCCGCGGCGGCATGACCAGTCATGCCGCTGTCGTTGCGCGTGGCATGGGCAAACCTTGTATCACCGGTGCTGGAACCCTTAACATCTCATACGCCAACCGACAAATGAGCACTGGTGGCGTTATCATCCAAGAAGGAGACCTTATCACCCTCGATGGAACGACTGGTGAAGTGATGATGGGGGCGTTGCCTATGGTCAATCCCCACTTGAGCGGAGAATTGGATACCCTTCTGCAATGGGCCGATGATTTCCGACGGATGCGCATTCGTGCCAATGCTGAGACCCCACCGGATGCCCAACAAGCAGTGGAATTTGGTGCCGAAGGCATCGGGCTATGCCGCACCGAACACATGTTCTTCGACGGTGACCGCATCGCCGCCATGCGCGAAATGATCGTCGCAGATACGCCCGAAGAACGACAACGGGCCCTCGCGAAACTCCTACCTATGCAACGAAACGACTTCATTGAATTATTCCAGATCATGAACGGCCGCCCCATCACTATCCGATTCCTCGACCCACCACTCCACGAATTCTTACCGCACACCAACGAAGCAATTGAGTCCGTATCCCACGCTTTGGGCATCTCCGCCGATAGGCTGCGCGATCGTATCCGTGAACTTCAAGAAGCCAATCCCATGTTGGGATTGCGGGGATGCCGACTGGGTATCCTATATCCGGAGATTTATCACATGCAGGCCAAGGCCGTATTCGAAGCAGCAGTCGAAGTGAAGCGAGCCACTGGTATAACCCCTCGCCCTGAAATCATGATCCCATTGGCGGCTTCTGCCCAAGAATTACACCAGATCCGACAAATCGTGGAAGCCGCCGCCATCGAAGTGAGCAAACAACTGGGAGAAACGGTCGATTACCTTTACGGTACCATGATTGAAATTCCTCGAGCAGCCCTTACTGCCGATGAGATTGCCAAGGGAACAGACTTCTTCAGCTTCGGCACCAACGACCTGACCCAAATGACATTCGGACTCTCTCGGGATGACTCGGGAAAATTTCTTCCCCATTATTACGAGAAAGGAATCCTTCCTACTGATCCGTTCCAGCACATTGATCGGGAAGGCGTGGGCCAACTCGTACACCACGCAGCACAAGCTGGACGTTCTGCCCGTGCCGACCTGCACCTTGGCGTGTGTGGCGAACACGGAGGTGACCCCGAATCCATCAACTTTTTTGAGGAAGTCGGATTAGATTACGTGTCTTGTTCTCCTTTCCGGGTCCCCATCGCTCGGCTGGCTGCCGCACAAGCTACCCTACGCCAACAGTTCAGATCCTAACACTTTGTCGCAAAATAAATATACTTGTTCGATAAATCTGTTATGCAAATGACCAAGCATGTGATAGCCACTATCATTTTATGGGGAAGCATCGGAAGCGGATGGGCCCAATTGCAATTGACCCAACTGACCATCAACGATTCTACCATCCACACTATTCCCCGATACACATGGCAGGCGCCATTATACAAAACCTTCCGCATATTCAACACCCATGGCCTTGACCTATCGGTGGCGGTGGGAGGACATATTCGCAATCACGGCCTGATATACGACCTAGGCCCTGACCGTTATAAACACCGCATTATCAGCATAGGTCCCGCCTTCAAGATACCTATTATCATTGCCAAAAAAATCTCCCTAACAGTAGGATATGGCCTTAACTATCCCATCCATTACAAAGAGAAAGTGTTGAAAGACAGGATGCGAAAAAACAAATCTGTCACCGTAAGTGAGTGGCTCTCTAAAAGGACTGTCCGATGGCATCCTCATGTGATGGTAAAAATCGGAATGATTAGAGGAATTACGGTAGAAGCGGAAGTGTTTCCCCAGAACTTTTTCAACACCAACTATGCTGAACCAGATGAAATGGGAGGAAACCAATATCCCTACCAAGGATGGAGTGCCCGTATTGTCAATGTCGACATCGGATTTCAATGGCTAGATCCCAACAAAAAGCCGACGTACTACGAAGACGAATAGCCAAAAAGATGCCGGATTTGGTGTGCATCTTCCGCAATCATTCGTCGCAGGTCCGCTACCGTTTGCACCCTCTGAGGAGGGCGAATGTAATGCAAGAAGTGCACGCGCAAAATTCGCTCATAAAGGTTGCCGGAAAAGTCGAAAATGTGGGTTTCAATGGTGTATCGATCTGACTGAAAAGACGGAATGGGTCCGATATATAGCATGGCAGGCCGGTCAGGTCGATCATCCCATCCCACACGAACTGCATAGACTCCCGGCGCGGGTATCAGTTTGAACGGATCAAGGGGTTCCAAATTGGCAGTGGGCCACCCGATGCGACGTCCCCATCCATCACCGCGCACCACCCGCCCCATCAACAAGTAATGATACCCCAAAAGGTCGTTGGCTGCTTCCAGTCGTCCTTCCGATAATAACTTTCGAATACGTGAGGAGCTTATGGGACGACCATCATGCATCACTGGTGCTGCTTGAAGCACTTCCACACCCTTTCGCTGTCCTTCACGCTGTAAGGTCTCGAAAGACCCTTCCCGATTACGTCCGAAATGATGATCATATCCAACCAAAATAAACTTCGGCGAGAGTCGCTCCATCAAAAGACGGGCAAATTGGGTAGAGGAAAGCCGAGAAAATGCTGGCGTAAAGTCAAAACGCACACCTTGTCGGACGGGCATCTGCTGCAACAGCCATTCTTTTTCGGCAAGGGACGTGAGGAGGCGCAACGATGGGCTCGGTTTCTCAACCACCAGCCGAGGATGTGGAAAAAATGTCACCAATAGGGGTATCAGCCGACGCTGAATCGCCGCCTCATGTAGCTGACGAAGCACATATTGATGGCCACGATGCAGTCCATCAAAAGTGCCGACAGTTAGGGCAGTGAACCCATCAGAGTAAACCCAATCAACCGGATAAAGGGAAGTCATCATTGAAGAAATGCTGGCTGCGCTTGAAGAACAGTTTCCAGGTCGGATAATTCCCAAGCATCGTTTACAGAAAAGGGTCCAATACGAGTCCGCACCAATCGGTACAACATCCCTACGGTTTGCAATGCTTTGGCAAAGTCCCGCGCCAGTGCCCGTGCATAAGTCCCTTTTCCACATTCCAAAATAAAATGGACATCCTTACCTTCCAGCTTTTCAATGGCAAAACGATGAACAGTTACCGCGCGGGGTCTCAATACAGGTGGGGACCCCGCGCGTGCCAACTCATAAGCCCGCCGTCCTTTTACTTTGAGGGCAGAATAAACAGGCGGTTGTTGCATGATTGTTCCTTCGAACGAGGCGGCCACCCGGCGGAGCACTTCCAATGACAATGGCGGGACTGGCTTTTTTTCTCGGATGGGCGTATCGGGATCCAGCGACGGCGTGGTAACCCCCAGGCGGATTACTCCCTCGTAGGTTTTCGGCAGGTTTTGGAGGTCTTGAATCCGGCGAGTAGCTCGTCCCATTGCCAACAAGACCAGCCCTGTGGCAAAGGGGTCAAGGGTGCCTGCGTGGCCCACTTTAATTTTCCGGCGATAGCGTTTAATGCGTCGAATAATATCAAACGTAGTAATCGTTGCAGGCTTGTTCACCAATAGAATTCCATAGGCCGGATGCGACTCGGTGATAGTATGGACATCCCATATGGGGACGGGATCGTCGGCGGCTATAACCATGTGCTGATGATTGCCACAATTCCAATTGCCATACAATAGTAAGCGAAATAGATCAGCTTACTGCGTCGAACCAGCGCAATCATCCAACGACATGCCCACACACCGCTTACATACGCCGTTGCAAACGCAATCAAGAGTGGTCCCTTAATCGAAGACCATACCGCCGAATGCTCCCGCAGATCGATTCCCTTGATTAAAGTGGCGCCCAAAATAGGCGGCAACACCATTAAAAAAGCAAATTGGGCCACTTCATCTTTGCGATATCCTCCCAGAATTCCGGCACTGATCGTCGCACCCGATCGCGAGATACCGGGTATAACTGCCACCGTTTGTGCAATACCCATCCACAAGGCCCCCATGATGGTCAGGGGATGCTCCCGGGGCTGGATACGCGAAGTAATCCACAGCAATATCCCCGTCATTACCAACATCGCCCCCACCCATGCAGTCCGCCCTTCAAAGAGCATCCCTATCTCGTCTTCCCACAATAATCCCACTACTCCCACCGGAATCATCGACAAGATGATCAGCCATCCCCACCGAAAAAAAGGCGATTCTCGACGCATTGTCACCGTGTCGCGAACGATCGCCCACGACTCCCGCCAAAACACCGTCAGAATGCTTAATGCCGTTGCCGCATGTACCGCTACTGCCACCGCCAAATTGTCGGCCGTATCAATACCCAACAGTGCCCGCAACAACTCAATATGTCCACTACTACTCACCGGCAAAAACTCCGTAAGGCCCTGGAGAAGACCCAATAAAAATCCCTCCCATTCACTCATCCAGCTTCATTATGTTGAGAATCATTGGCACTTTTACCAAATCGGGCTAAAATTGCATAGGCTTCCACAGCATATCCCAACATCACAAGGATTGTCGGATAAGTAATGCGCTCAGGTGCGAAAATGTCCTTGCCATCCGAATCATACATCATCACGTATCCCACAATAATCAACACCAACCCAATGCCCATCCATATGAAATTCCACTTATTGAAGGGGAACGTATGATCTCCCACACGCTTATTGGAAGGTTTTGATTGGTTAGTCGTTTCAACGACGGACCTCGATTGCCTGGTTTTTAATCGTTTCTTTTGCTTGGCCATACCGCATTTACGATTTAGGCATGTGGCGGCAAAGTTAGTTTAACGGTGTTGCCTACATACCCAACGACCATCGAATGCTAAACCCGCCGCTAGAAAACGACGTGGGATAGACATTATCTACATAGGGATAATTGGAGGTTCGGGTGAAAAAGACACGGGCAGTCAGGCTTCGGCTAATGGCATATTCAATCGATGGTTTGAACAGGAAGCGCCGACTTCCCGATGTCGAAGTTTTGCGATCTTCATCCAGCCGCCGGATCACGGTTTGACGATCTTCGGAGGATATATCCATACGAAACGTAAGGTCATTTTGTAGAATGTGTTGCTTGCCACGAATACGAAACGGCACAACAAATTCTCGTGTACGGTAAGTCATGCCAAAAGTAATAATCTTCGAAAACGACTCAGAATACTGATATCCTGCAAAGCTGAAGGTAATGGTGCGGTTCTGCTGGTAGTTAAAGTTGGTAGTCATCCCGTTTTTCCACAAGACATTTATCCCAATCAGGGGATTGAGCTGTTCGGTAATGCTAAGTTGGTGATACTGGAGCTCGGGGGTAATGTCTTTTCCTTGTTGGGGTGGTTCGTTGGGGTCATACTTAATGTAATTGGTATATCTTCCAATGGCAAACGACGAGGAATAATTGTGTGTTAATGTAATGCTATTGACGTATGGCCTAAAGATTGGCAATCGCCCCAATCCGGAATAGGAAATTCGCCAATTGGGAGCAGGAATCATCCGAAATGGATCTAATAGCACCGAGTTGGCATTTTTGCCACTGAATGCGGCAATTAAGGCAGGAGTAATCACTTGCTGGGATCGGGGCCCATAGCCCAAAGGAAAGCCTGTGACAGTATCAATATCTGTCCATGTCGCCAATCGTTGCGCGATGACATATCGGCTGTTTTCGAATTGTTCATAAATGGCATCCCGTCCTGTTTCCCGGGCCGATTCCCACATGGTTCGCAAGCTGAAAAACGAAATCGAGTAGCTGCCCCCTTTAAGGGGATTCAACTCTTGAAAGCTACCCGATGCCGTCGCCCGAAATAGACGCTGATACATGTGGTTACGCTGGCGATTGAATGTGACAGTAATGCGCAGACTTGAGATGGGTTCGAGTTGAATCCGTCCGTTGAGGTTTTCCGAACGGGTATTACGAAGTAAGGTATTGAGGGTAGTATCGGTAGTAATCCACCCGTTGCGTGCCATTTGGTAATGAATATCTTTTTGCTGAAGCCCCACTGCAAAGCGCCATCCAGGTGCATTACCCAATGACGGCGAGACCCCTAACCACTGAGGAACAGGAAGGTAGCCCGGAATCAACGTACCCTCAGTCAACGAATAGCTCACCGAAGCATTGCGTAGCACCATCAATAGTCGCACCATTTTCTCCAGCATCTCGATGCGCTTTTCGGGCACTTCCACGGCATCCAGCGTAGGCGGCGGCCCCGTTTCCTCACCGCGCTGTTTTTTCTCCAAATATGCCTTCCGAAGCCTTTCAAAACGCCGCTTGCGGACTTCCCGAATATTGGAAACCCCATTATTGACATTGCGCAGGAACTTGCTCTTGTTATAAAGGGTGAGGAAATTCAATTGAAGGTTGAGCTGCCGGTTGGCAGAATTCTGAATGGTATTACCGAAAGTGGGTGTGGTAGGCGGGGCTTCATCCCATTGTAATGAGCCCGTATAAGAAAGGTTCCCGTTGATCCAGCTCAGCAACGGCACTTTGGCAAACGGCAGCGAATAAGAGGCATTAATTTGTTGATCAAACTTTCGGAGGGTACCCAATCGGCGCAATTCTTGCCAAATGCTGTCTCGGACTTCGGGTGTTATGGCACCATCTGGCTCGCGAATGCGGGCATCAGCTGCCGCATGATACGTTATACGCAACGACGGCATAATGGGATAAGAAAGGTCGTAGGTGCGCTGAAAAGTGAAGTTTTTGCTGAAGATGGGATCCAACGACGGAGCACGGGGGATCAACGTCCGAAATTGGAGGGTACTGTAATGACGCACCAACTCGGTGTGGAAGGTAAAGTTATGGGGCAATAGGTGAAGCGTCGTTTGACTTAACAGCCGGAATGGCTTGCCCTTAAGGAATCCAAACGGGCGGAATACCGCTTGTGGGAAAGCATATGAATAGTCCAACAAAAGACGATGATTCCGCCGTAAGTCATATCGACGACGAATATTACGCTGATAAACTTCTTGCCATGCATAGGTGAATGTAAACCGCCCAGGATGAAAAAACATCCAAGCCGGTGTCTGGTTCCCCTGTCCAAGCCGCACGTTGGTAAAATTAAGGCTCCTCCGTACCGTATAGTCTTCGACTATGCGACGTACCGAATCACGAGCCCGCGGGTCAGAATAGGCTTCAAGGGCAGCAGAAAGTAAAAGGTCCGGATCCAAGGGGTTATACTTAGGGCGATTGATCTGCTCGGCCACCGAATAGTACATCGGCAAGTTCACATTCCACCGATGGGGAAAGAGTTTCCCCAATGACAAGTTCAGGGCCATCGTATACCCCCGTTCATCCACAATGTTGCGGTCTTGCAGCTTTTGTTCAATACCTCCAAAGCCAATGGTCTTACGCTGAGCGGTAAGGTTGACACGACCCAAGTCAGCCAGCTTAACCGTGGCCCGTCCTCGCGCAGCCCAGCCACCTTTTTCCTCAAAATCCATCAACCGCAACTCATTGACCCACACCTCCCCACATTTGGATAGCCCATCATCTGGAAATACATTCGACTTAGCTAACGGATTACGAACCCCGATCATGATGATGCGCACGTTACTTAGGTCTGGCTTGCCTTTAATGGTGATAAAACCACCCGAATCGGACGGCACCGTGTACGGAGTCGTCAAAGGCAAACCTGCTACCTGCCGCAATTGTTTAACCCGATACAGCTCATCAAACACTATCCGCACTTCATTCTCAGAAGGCCATATCTGGTAAGGATCCCGCGTGCCCGGTGGAGTAACCTTCAAAGGGACAGCATACTCGTAGTAATTTTCCTTAAAATCCGTACCCAACCGCACGAATATCCACAGATCATTATCTGCCAATTGTTCTCCTTCGGCATGTACAAACATTCGGAGCTGCTTGTATTGGCGGACGTCAAGCCCGACGGTTTTATAGACTGCCCGTGCATCACCATCCGATAAGTTACACACCGACAGCGCCATCGACTGTTCGTTGGCTTCCAATTGTTGATTGAAATACAGGGTTTGCTCTCGCTCAATACCGGGAGGAAGCACATAAGGGATGGGTTTACGGGATCCGTTTTCCTCGATATTGACACTGAATACCTGGAACGTAGTATTCGGATAATCATCCCGAGCGATGTATTCGTTTTCCTGACCCAGTGATTCGAGGTAGCGCCGCCATTCATTGCGTACCATTTGCAACTCGGCAAATCGGAAAGTAACACTGTCTGAAAATCCCCGCCAAATCATCCGCATAAACTGAATCGAACGAAAATCGGAAATGGGGCCATGAACACTTTCATAGTCGCGCACTGGGATCTTAAACTGATACCATTTTACCACTTCGGTCTTTCCATTAGCCAAGGCTACCGTTGCATACCGGATATCGGTGATGTAGTTTTTTCCGATTTCCATTTGGTCGGCACGCAGCTGAATGCGGTACTGATAGTAGGCCTCAAGGTCATTAAGGGTAAAATCGGAATTGAGGTCTTCGACGTCAGGGTCAGGATCGCGACTGGTGGAATAGTTAGACGGCCATTGATCCGGCGTGGGTGAATTGCCTTCAGGCAAAGAATAGTACTTATATCGTAGCAGGATATCCGCCTGCATTTGATCCCAATCATCCCCCAAGAAATAATGGTAAGCGTCAGCGGAAGGATCTGCCAATGCTTGCTGATATGCCGGGGTTTGGACTCCGGTATGGGCAGCTAATGAATCCAGAAACGCACGGTGAAACGAAACTTCACGGTCGTTGGTGAGGCCATCGAACCCCACATCCTGATAGGCCCGAGCCGTAGGGTCGGTACTAAAAGCATAATTGACGGGCGTATGTGTGGGGGTGTATCCCCAAGGTGTAATCGCTAAATTATTGAGGGATGAGTCTTCCGGCATGCCATTTTCAAAAAAGCGAAAGCCATCGGGAATAACATCCTCGGAAACGTATCCGAGGTGAATGTACAACTCTCCTCCATTATCGGGATTGTAAATGAAAGGATCCAGGAGCCAAAACTCGATGGATTCAATGTTGGCGGCTTCAAAGTCGGTTACATCCAGTCGTCGCATGATCCCACCCCAGCGCGACCGGGGATCAAGCAATGAGCCATCCGGCGCAATGCTACGATAATCATAGTTATAAGGGCCTCGATCCTTAGGGAAAAATGTCACATCGAATGTGCGAAGCACCTGGGGCAATCCCTGAGGAAGCTGTTTATTAGGGAAGACCTCTGTTTCCAGCACTTGCCGCATGTAGTGATTAGAGCGCAGATCCTTGTCCGCCCGAATATGCGTTGGAGTGGTCGAAGAATTACTAAAAAACACCGGATCGATAGAATACCACGAAATAAGGGCTCGATCATATCCATCAGAAAGCGGATCAGACGGACGGAAACGTGGGAAAAGATCATCTTGATATTGGGGTCGGGAAGCCAATTTCCAATCGTTTTCAATGCGCAAATCGTAGGGTACTTCGGCCCCTTCAAAGTCGTCAATGTAAGCAATGCCACGCTTACCTATCACGCGCGGATGGCCCGGTAATAACTGCGCAAACTCGCCCTCCACCACCAGTTGCGAAGGCGTTTTGGTTTGAATCAAGGGCAATTTATTTAGCAGATGGGTCAAAAACAACGACTGCGTATTCCATGCACCATCCAGTCCCCAAATCGAATTGGCAATAGGTTCATACCCGATGTTGATTTTCTGGGTCAAAGGCTTCTCCCACAAGTGTAGAAACGTTCCTCCAAACCGGAAATCGGGGCTATATCGATATTCCAAACGTGATCCAACCAGTGTTTTTTGCTGAAACGCAAGGACGGTTTGACTCTCCAGCGACACCTTGATTTCTGCTCCCGATTGTAAAAGGCCTTCGTTGAGGATGCGTACTGTTCCCAACAGGTAGTCTACCGTATAGTCAACGTTTTCCTGTAGCGGCACGCCATTGGCGGTCACCTTTACCGACCCCCTCGGTACGTTAATCGCTCCTAATGATATCTCGCGTCCGGAAGAAGAAGCATACGATCCTTTTAAGAAAAACTTATTCTTGGCAGCCTGTTGCTCCGCATAAAACTTTGTGGAATC
Source organism: uncultured Sphingobacteriales bacterium (assembly GCA_964452325.1). Lineage (GTDB taxonomy): Bacteria > Bacteroidota > Bacteroidia > JAADEI01 > JALVCQ01 > JALVCQ01. Next base: position 14,448 of record CAYVLB010000028.1, read on the forward strand.
ATAAAGCGCACGAAAAACGTACTGTTGCGCCCGATTGGGGTCATTAAACTTAGCTTCAAGATAGGCACCAAACGGCTCCACCACCGGGAAAACCACAAGCCCCTTATCAGGCATAATTGTGAGGCGATCCAAAAAGTCGAACTGTCCATCGGGCAATGGCTCATTTTGATCGTTAAGGCGATCCAGTCCCATAACCTGCAATAGCAATTTTTTATAAAGGCCAGGTTCCTCGGGATCGGGTATATAGACCAGATCTGTGCCTGTCTCATCATCACGATAAACAATTTGAAGTTCGAAACCCTGGCGCTGAATCTGAAACGATCCCAACGGGTAAATGTTTTTCATCATTAGCTGCCAGGTGGGTAAATCCGGACGAACGTTGATATTTTTAATCAATTTGAGAAAAAGCATCGAAGGCGTATCGGGACTGGGGGGCACATCAGTAGAAAACTCACCGATCTGAAACCGCTGTCCATTGACAGTATACTCAACAGCCACGGCCAGTGCTTCATTGGGATTGAGCTTTTGGTTCAAGGAAATGTACCCCAAGTACGGATTGACATAGTACTCGTTAGCACGCAGCTTACGGGCATTCTCGATTTTCAGATAGTCGCGTCCGTTTTGGAAATTGTAAGGTGCCCCTGCATACTGGGCCAAGGCTTGAGTTACCTCATTGGCATTGCGAAAACGGGGATCGGACGTAAGCAATTCGTATAACGTATTGGCATCATTATCCGGAAAAACTCGTCCACCACGGGGCATTACCAACGATCCACCACCACCATTGACATCACTGTTATAAGGTTTTGGCTCGCCCAAATCCATCAACGCCAATATGTTGCGGACATCTTGGGTACTCTGACGCGTATTGGTAACCCATACTTCGATGCGGGTAATGTAGATGGGCGAGCTAACTACCGGCAAGGTCGAAGTCCATTGGTCGTAGTTTTCATACATAAACTGCGCCAGGAAAAAATGACGGTTATCATCATAGTCCGTAATGGGAATACGAAATTCCTCTTTACGGGTGGTCCCTTGAAGGGTAATCTCTTTCCGCTCGCTCTGCTGTTGGGAAAAAACCGTAGATACATAGAGTTTGCCAAATTGAAGGGTGTTCTTAAAGCCAAATAGGTTCTGAGCTCCAGTAATGAGTGAGGTCGGAAGTACCAAATTGATATTCCCTACCTCAAATGACTTCACAATATCATCTTCCTTGCCCTCCCACCGAAGTTTCACCTGGTCGTCAAAGCGAAACAACGATTCCGTATCGAAATTAATACCAATGTTAAACCGATTGGCGATTTTTCCGTTGACGCTAAACTGGATGTTTTGATCTAGCTTAAATTGCGGCACACCTCGTTGCTGTTCAATTGACCATGCCGGATTGCGCACCCGTCGAACATCCACCGAAAAAATCAACTCAATCGATCCCTGTGGCTTAACCTGAACGATGCCCCGCCGAAGCAATTCCCCCACCGACAATTGGCCAAAGTCTAAGTCCGTGAGGAAATTCCCTTCACGAACAAAATTATCTTGCATGCTGAGTCGATGCAAATAACGACGCATCCATGCCCGGCTGGTAGCATTTACATATGAATCAATCGGCATCCGCCCACCATCCCACAAGGGAATGATCCCCACCGACTTCCGAATATAGACAGTATCGAGGGCAGAATCTGTTCGAATTTGATGTTCCACTCCCTGCTGCTGGGCCATCAAAGACCCCACACACCATCCCCATCCAATTACCCAACTAACTATGCGCCGTATCATAGGATAATGACTCATCAATGCTTAGACACGCATTACAAATTCCGCAATACATGCGCCACGATCTCCTCGGGCAATTCCAACTCGGGACGTGCCTCCAATGCGTTACATACCAATTGTTGGGCTTCTTTACGGGCAAAACCCAACATCTCCAATGCTTGTATTGCATCCGCCTGAACGCTTTGATCCGCCAACGAATCGGGCAGCCGAACTGGCAACTCCTGAAAATCTACAAGAATCCGGCCCGCCGTCTTCCGACCAACCCGCTTCACACGAACCAATGCGTCCACATCACCTTCTTGAATGATGCGTTCCAACTCGCTTACCGAATACGTCGACAATATCGAAAGTGCCATAGCGGTACCCACACCGGAAATACGAATTAGACGGCGAAAATATTCTCTTTCTTCCTTTGTGGCAAAACCAAAGAGCAGGATTTGATCATCCCGAATGCGATGTTCTACCCACAAACGTGCATTCGTTCGCTGATGCAACACAGAATACGTATGCAGCGAAATATTCAAATAATAACCCTTCCCACCTGATGACAACACCACATGGGACGGCATTAATTCAGCCAAGTTACCTTCAATATACTCCCACATGAGCATACAACATGGGGGGACAAAGATGCCACTACTTAACGAAAAGGTGCAATCATGCAGGTGAATTATTCATAGAATTCTTAGATCCTTTGCTACTTTCGCATCTTGAAACGGTGCACTGCCTACCAGTTAATAACTGCTCATGATTCTGACGCGTGCGGAAATCCTGGAAGAAATTCGGCGGGGCAATATTGTGATTACTCCTTTCGACGAACGATACTTAGGCCCCAACTCCTACGATGTCCATCTGGGACGGCACTTAGCTGTTTACGATACTGACGAACTCGATGCCCGCCGCCCCATGCCGGTTCGCCACTTCGAGATCCCTGACGAGGGCTACCTATTGCTGCCCGGACAACTCTATCTGGGCGTTACCCAAGAATATACCGAAACCCATCGCCACGTGCCCTTCCTGGAAGGCAAGTCCAGTGCCGGGCGCCTCGGCATTTTCATCCATGCCACCGCTGGCAAAGGCGACATCGGCTATTGCAATACGTGGACACTCGAAATCACCGTAGTTCATCCCATCCGCATTTACGCCGGAATGCCCATCGGACAACTCATCTACTTCGATGTCAAAGGCGACATCACCTCACGTTATACCCAACGCCCCGAATCCAAATACACCCAACGGACCCAACAGCCCATCCCTTCAATGATGTGGAAAAACTTCCAATGATGCGCTACCGCCCCGGTCTGAAATTGGGCATACTCGGTGGGGGGCAATTAGGCAAGATGCTGATCGAAGAATCCGCCTCATTTCACCTCCAAACCATTGTCCTCGATCCCGCTGAGGATGCGCCCGCACATCCTTTGGCAACCCACTTTCAGCAAGGCGATTTTACCGACTTTAATACCGTTTACCGATTTGGCCGCCGCGTCGATATACTCACATACGAAATCGAAAAGGTCAACGCATTTGCACTGTTAGAACTTACAGCCGATGGAATCCCCGTTTTCCCCCATCCTCGCATCCTTCGGGTTGTCCAAGACAAACGAAAACAAAAGCAATTTTTCGAAAAACACGGTCTGCCCACTGCTCCCTTTACCACAGCGGAAACAAAAGAAGCGCTAAGCCAGCATCCATATCCCTTTGTAGTCAAATCCGCACGGGGTGGATACGACGGTCGGGGGGTGGCCATCATCTCGGAAGCAAACGACTTGGTAGACCTATTCGAAGGGCCTTACTTGGTCGAAGCATTCATTCACATTAAAGCTGAGGTAGCGGTATTGGTCGCCCGCAATGCTGCCGGCCAAGTGCAAACCTATCCCCCTGTACTGATGTTTTTTGATGCTCAAGCTCATCTATTAGATGTACTGGTGGCCCCTGCCATTCTACCCGAAAAGATCATCCG
>CAYVLB010000029.1:0-18140 GCA_964452325.1 uncultured Sphingobacteriales bacterium
CAAGAAAGAATCGAATACTACCAAAGTAATCCCGCACGATTGCAACGCATTATCCATCAAGGCAATGAAAAAGCCCGTGAAAATGCACGTCAAACCCTCCAACAGGTCCGCGAAACCATTGGTATTCGCAATTTCTAACATTACATTTTGTCCTTTTTACCTACCTTTGCCCAAAACTCTAATTTGTGATGAAGCGAGTAGCTCTTCTAACCGGCATTTTTATTAGCGGGGTTTCCTTGTTGATAATGGCATATTCAAGCGGCCCCAATGCTGGGAACGCAGGAGATCCTCCAGGCAATGCTCATTGCGGCAATTGCCATACCAGCTATACAGTTAATAGTGGCCCCGATAGTCTGATATTCATCATTACCAATGCCAATGGAGATACCATCGATTCCATTGCTTCACAAACTTCATACACGTTGCATGTAACCGTGCAAGGAGGACTGTTTTCCATGGGCAAAGCAGGCTTCCAACTCATTCCATTGAATACCAACGAATTAAACGGTCCATCAGTGGGCACCTTTTCCACCAGCATGGGCGTGCAAACCAAAACGCTTCCTGGGCGCGTCTACGTGACCCATACCTCCAGCTCCAATACCCCATCTGGCAACCAAAAAACATGGCAAGTGAATTGGACTTCGCCCGCATCCCTCACAGAAGATATCCGATTTTATAGTGCTACTGTAGCAGGGAATGGCAATGGACAGAATTCAGGCGACTACGTCCGTGTCAAGAACTTCACGTATACTTACACCGGACCTTGCCATTTGATGAATCAGAGTTTTACCATATGCCAAGGAGACAGCATTCAGGTAGGCAATCATTGGTATTCTAGTACGGGCACCTATTATGACACACTTACCGATCAAAACGGATGCGACAGCGTAGTCGTCACCCAATTGACGGTAAATATTGCAGATACCACTTACGACACTGCTACCATCTGCAGTGGAGACAGCATCATGTTTGCAGGGCAATGGCTCTATATGGCAGGCACTTACTACGATACCCAAACCAACATGTACGGATGCGATAGCATAATCCTATTTTCCCTCTATGTTCATCCGGATGCCGTTATTCACGATACCGCCTACCTGTGCAATGGCGATAGTGTATGGTTCCGTGGCCAATGGATCATGAGTTTGGGAGTTTATCGCGACACTGCCTATGGTGCCAATAGTTGCGACTCCATCTTTCTGTTCCATGTAATGGCTGCTCCTCCAATCGTCCATCCCATGTCCGTTTCCATATGTGATGGCGAGACATACGACTTCTTTGGCACGCCACTGACGCAAGCTGGCACCTACTACGACACCGTCCAGTCAACACAAGGATGCGACACCATCCACATGCTCACATTGTCGGTGATCAAAGTTCGTACCGCCATCAACATCTATCGGGATACCATTTTTTCCCTGGCTTCCAATGCACAATATCAGTGGGTGATGTGCGATACTGGTGGCGGGTATACGGCCATCACTGGTGCAACGATGAGTTATTATGTGCCTAAACAGGCTGGTGCCTACGCAGTAATCATCACGCAAAATGGATGCACCGACACGTCGGCATGCATTCCATGGGCACCGACAGGCATGGGATCTCCCCCACAATCGCCCGTATTCACTGCCTATCCGAATCCAACTACCGGACCCATTTTCATTCACATTGATCCTGCAATGGGAGCCCAACAAATTGAAGTGATTGATTTAACAGGGAAACTAATAATGCAACGGCCTCTCAATGGCCAAACTCAGATCACCCTTCCAGTGCATCATTTGTCCAAAGGGCTGTATTATCTCACCGTCAGCGGGCAGCATTCCACACACACCATCCCGATTATTAAGGAATAATATCTGTATGCATAAAAAGGGCGGAGAGATAGCAAGATTCCCCACCATTTTATCGCTTTGAATACCTACCTAATTTGTCATTGTCGGCCAAAGAAAATCAAGGGGATTATGAAGCTCGTCGCACATGGGCGTATTGCGGGTCTATTAATCATCGCATGGCTCATCGCCTCCTGTGATGGCATCTATTTTGCCCAACCTATGCCCCATGAGGGTGAGGCACTTAGGGCCTTTCCAGAAGAGCTTCACGGCCTATATCGAGAAGTACGAAGCAACGATACCCTGTTTGTTGCACCAAACTTTCTTCGTTATGGGCATTGGAAATCCTTTGTTAACTTTACATACACCAAGGATGTAGTTGTTAAGCCTTGGCGGGATTACTATATCTTTAACTTTCGAGAAGATTCCACCTCTGAGGTGTGGATGGTATTCATCGCCCAATGGAGTGCCAAAGACTCTACGCTATTGGTGCGTTATTTTGCCATCCCTCCCAACCCCAAAGGAGAACGTCGGTTAAGTATGATGGTCTCTAAACTGACTTACACTGGAAAACACCCTAAGCAAACCATGATCGAACCCACATCCCAATGGATTGTCCACCTCACCGACAAAGAGTTCGACGAGCTGTTGAAAAACTGGCCGTTAGATACTGCCTTTATTTTCCGTCGACTCCCGAATCCGACATCGTCCAAGCCACGCCCGCCACGTCATCGGTAGAAATAAAACTATTCTACCTCTAAAAGGGTTGAATAGTAATACCCAGGGATGCTGCTTACGCTATGAACGCACGTGAAGGTCCACCCAACTCATATGAGATCCAACTACTACGAGAGATTGTGGGTGGGCACCTGGAAGGCAACGGATACATCCACGGTTCCATCCGAACTATTTATTATGATACCCGCCGTATCGTCGACGGCCATGATGCCCTATTTGTAGCTTTGAAAGGGCATCGGGACGGTCATCATTATATTGCAGATGCATTTGACCATGGTATCCGGGCTTTTTTAGTAAGTGACCTTCATCAACTTCGAGCACTTCCTGCCTATATTCAAACTAAGTCTGCCTTTGTCGTAGTGCCAGACACACTGACCGCACTCCAACAATGGTCCCGCCATCATCGCCAACAATTCAAAGGTACGGTTGTAGGAATCACAGGAAGTAATGGTAAAACCATTGTCAAAGAATGGCTGTATCACCTCACGGGTCCTTATATTAGTTCCTATCGAAGTCCGGGTAGCTACAATTCACAATTGGGCGTTCCCCTATCCATTCTCGGGTTACGAACATATCATCGTCTAGCCCACATTGAAGCGGGGATTTCACGTCCTGGTGAAATGACCATTCTCCAACAAATTATCCAGCCGGAGGGTGGCATTTTTACCACGTTGGGTGATGCTCACGACTCCTACTTTGCGACCCCTACCGACAAGTTGCATGAGAAACTTGAGCTATTTCGGCATGCAGACTGGCTGGTGTATCGCGGTGATCGACCGTATGCATGCATCATTCGGGATTTCTGCCGTCGTCAACATATCGAATCCATCGAATGGCATTCCGACCGTCTCCGTCCCTATCGAGTACAATGGGAAATTCGTCCTCGACAAAGCTTGTTGAAAGTAACTATCGGCAATCAATCTGCCCTGTTCACCATACCTTTTGCTTCGTCTCACGCTATCGAAAATGCTGCTCATGCCATCGTAGCCGCCCATCATTTGGGAATTTCCTTCGACCATATTGCAGCACTCACGGCATCGTTTCCACAAGTACGAATGCGCCTCGAAGTTGAACCTGCCAAGGGGGGCGGCCTCCTTATCAACGATGCGTATAGTGCTGACCTGACTTCCCTTAAAGCAGCTGTCAGCTTTATGCAAACCCATGGTAGCGACCATCCCCCAGCATTGATCATTTCTGACTTTGAAGAGACCCATCCCACACCCTCTCAGCTACAAGAGGCGCTCGCACCCATTAAATGGCATCACATTTATCACGTTGGGAAAGGAGATGCGTTTGATAAGTTACTACCTGGACGTACCATTCACGTTCCCGATGTCGACACCCTTCTCCAACACTTACAACACCACCCCATCGGTCCTCATTTGTGGCTCATTAAAGGGGCACGTCGGACCCGCCTTGAAAAGGTTGCAATGTGGCTACGCAAGCAAAGCCATCCTACCCGCTTAGAAATCAATTTAGCAGCCTTGGCACATAACTTTTACGTGTATCACTCCCTACTGCCCAGATCAACTGAAATCATCTTAATGCTAAAATCCTTTGGATATGGAACTGGGCTTCCCCATCTCTCCCGTTTTCTCAACGGCTTACCACTTGGGTGGGTCGCCGTAGCATACATTGACGAAGGGATTGAACTGCGGCAATCGGGCATGCACCACCGAATTATGGTTATGAATCCCGAAGGTGGTGATTTACGCCAACTTGTTGAATATCACCTGGAACCGGTAGTTTTTTCAATGCATTTGTGGGATGAACTACTTCAGGCAGGCTATGAAGGTCCCATTCACATCAAGTTAGATACGGGAATGCGGCGTGTAGGTTTTGAAGAAGCTCACCTACCAGCCATTGTTTCTCGGATTCGGGAAACACCACAATGGGTGATTGCTTCGGTATTCTCACACCTGGCAGTTGCCGAAGACCCTCATCACGATCAGTTCACCCATCGCCAATTTCAACAATTCGAGGCATGGAGCAATTACCTGCGCCATCACATCTCCAACGACTTTATCCGGCATATTCTAAACTCTGCTGGTACCGCACGATTTGCTGACCGATATGCCTATGATGCGGTCCGACTTGGGATCGGATTGCTGGGCATTGACCCCGCAGGGATTATGAATAGCCGACTTGAACCTGCCCTTGCTTTCAAAACTTACGTATTAGATGTTAGAACCGTTAAAAAAGGGGAAACCATAGGCTATGGAAGGGCGGGACACATGGAACGGGATGGTCAAGTGGCAGTCATTGGTGCAGGTTATGGAGATGGATATCGCCGTGTTCTTTCGCACGGGCGTGGCATCGTCAATATCAACGGGCAGCTGTTTCCTACCATCGGCAATATATGTATGGATGTAACCCTTGTCGATGTCAGCAATGGTAACGTCCAACCAGGTGACGAAGTGGTTTTATTTGGATCAACCCCATCACTGAATGAAGTAGCCCGCCGCGCAGAAACCATCCCCTACGAAATCATCACAGGCATTCCTCATCGCGTACGACGACTCTATTATTTGGAGTCCAGTTAATCAATTCAGTCCTATTCAGGCTTCAGCGGTAGGTCCACCTACAATATAGCCAGTGGGGCCGGGTTCATGAATGGGGCCGTGGGTTTCCTCATACTTGCGAATGTTATCTTGCAGTGCTGCCAGCACTCGCTTGGCATGCGTAGGTGCAAGAATCACACGCGTTCGGACCTTTCCTTTCGGCATGCCGGGCATCACTTGGATAAAATCGATAACAAACTCCGTTGGAGAATGGACGATAATAGCCAGATTAACATAATGCCCGCCTGCGATTTCATCGGTCAGCTCAATGTCTAGGTGCTGTTGTCCACTTTTCGGAGGATGTTGTTCCGTCATAGCCTATGCTTCTTCAAGTTGGGGTTGTTGATCTGCATCGTCGATGTACTCCTGTGCCTTCACTTCAATGTGCTGTATCCAGCGTTGACCAGTTCCAGCCGGAATGGTCCCTCCAATCAGTACATTTTCTTTGAGTCCACGCAGCGGGTCGATCTTGGCTTCAATCACTGCATTATTAAGCACCTTTGGCGCTTCTTGAAACGAGGCTGCTGCCAGCCAGCTCGCTGATGAAAGGCTAGCCCGGGTAATACCCTGCAGAACGGGACTAACGGTGGCAGGTTGGGCATCTCGGACCTTCACGACGCGCAACGCTTTTCTGCGCAACAACGAATTTTCCTCGCGTAGCTCTCGGGCAGTAATGATCTGACCTTCTTTGAAGCGCTTTGAATCACCGGCATCCACCACGACTTTCCGACCGAATATCCAATTGTTTTCTTTCAATACCTCATATTTATCTTCCAGACTATTGGGCAAGAAACGTGTATCTCCCGGATTATCGATGCGAACTTTCTGCATCATCTGACGCACTATCACTTCAATGTGTTTGTCACTGATCACTACACCCTGATGACGATAGATTTGTTGAATGCCGTTGACAATGTATTGCTGGACGGCCTGCGGGCCCTTAATCCGTAAGATATCTGCTGGCGAGATCGCCCCTTCCGTGAGGGGATCACCTGCCCGGACCCGATCGTTTTCTTGGACTAAAATATGCTTCGCCACAGGAATCATATAGCGCTTCCGTTCGCCTTCTTTCGACTGAATAATTACTTCCCGTTGCCCCCGACGAATGCCTCCCATGATAACAACCCCATCGATTTCAGAAATTACTGCCGGATCGGAAGGATTACGCGCTTCGAACAATTCGGTTACCCGGGGCAATCCACCAGTAATGTCCGTCTGACGAGTGAGCATTCGGGGAATCTTAATAAGCACTTCTCCAGCCTTCACCTCTTTACCTTCTTCCACCACAATATGGGCATTCACCGGCAAGGTGTACTCTTTTATCACCTCGCCAGTCTTTAAGTCTATCAACACCAACGTAGGAATCTTTGTCTTAATCCGGCTTTCTATAATCACTTTTTCGCGGTGGCCAGTTTGTTCATCGGTTTCAAGTCGGTAAGTAATGTTTTCCTCAATATCTCGGAATTGGACCTTTCCGTTGCGTTCTGCCACAAACACCGAATTGTAAGGATCCCAACGGGCAATGACGTCACCTTTTTTAATCTTCTGTTTATCCTTCACTTCAAGAACACTGGCATATGGCAAATGATGCGTAGTAATGACGAACCCTTCCTTCGGATCTTTGATACGTACTTCACCTTGTCGGGAAATCACCACCTTTTCACTCACACCAGAATACGCATCGATACGTTCTACCAGTTCCACACCTTCCAGTTCGATTACGCCATCAAATTTCGACGTGAGTCCACCTTCAGTCTGTCCCTTACCTCCTGCAACCCCTCCAACGTGGAATGTCCGAAGCGTCAGCTGCGTACCCGGCTCACCAATTGATTGTGCCGCAATTACCCCGACTGCATCGCCCCGTTGGGACGGTTTATTATATGCAAGGTTTCGACCATAGCATTTTTCACATACTCCGTGCTGGGTTTCGCATGTCAATACGGAACGAATCTCCACACTTTCAATCGGACTTTCCACAATCTTTTGGGCTTTTTCCTCAGTAATTTCTTCCCCCGCTTCTACCAAGACTTCTTGGGTAATGGGATGAACTATATCGTTGAGCACGACCCGTCCCACCAATCGATCGTAAAGTGGGATAATAACGTTTTCATTGTCTTTGAGAGCAGATACCGTTAATCCACGCAAAGTACCGCAGTCTTTTTCGCGAATCACCACATCTTGTGCTACGTCATGTAATCGTCGCGTCAGGTATCCCGCATCAGCGGTTTTCAGTGCGGTATCAGCCAATCCCTTACGGGCACCGTGTGTAGAAATGAAATATTCCAACACCGAGAGGCCTTCTTTGAGGTTGGCTAAAATGGGATGTTCAATGATGCCTCCACTACCTGCAATATGCTTCTGGGGTCGCTGAATCAGGCCCCGCAAGCCACCCAGCTGACGGATTTGTTCTTCCGATCCCCGCGCTCCCGAGTGAAGCATCATAAAAATTGGGTTAAACCCTTGACGGTCCTTTTGCAAATGCTGAATAAGATGGCGCACGATCTGATTGGTTACCGAAGTCCACAGGTCAATAACTTGGTTGTATCGTTCCGTATTAGAGATCACACCCATTTGGTAATTCCCCCAAACTTCATCAACTTTTTTGAGGGCTTCATCAATCAGTTGTTGTTTTTCTGGTGGCACAGGGATATCATCGATGCTGAATGAAAGTCCACCCTTAAACGCATAGTAAAAACCCAGGTGTTTAATCTCATCGAGGAACCGCGCTGTTTTTTCCGTGCCTGCTTTCTCATACACCTCGCCAATAATCCGCCGCAATACCTTTTTGGTCAGTAATTCATTGACGTAGGGCATTTCTTCTGGCAAGGTCCGATTGAAAATAATGCGCCCCACCGTGGTATCGATAATTTCTCCCTTCTGACCATTGGCAGAAGGCCGAAGGCGTACTTTGATCAATGCATGCAAGGCCAGTTTGCCTTCCTGGTATGCCCGAACCGCCTCTTGTGGGTTACCAAATATGGCACCCTCTCCTTGAACAGCCTCTTTTGAAGTGCTTCGTTTGATCTTGGTCAAATAATAAAGTCCCAACACCATGTCTTGTGAGGGTACGGTAATGGGGGAGCCATTCGCTGGTGACAGCAAGTTATGAGAAGATAGCATCAGCAGCTGCGCCTCCAGTATTGCTGCGTTGCTAAGGGGGACGTGAACTGCCATTTGGTCTCCGTCAAAGTCGGCGTTAAATCCAGTACAAACCAAGGGATGAAGCTGAATGGCTTTCCCTTCCACCAGCCTCGGCTGCATAGCTTGAATACTGAGGCGGTGCAAAGTAGGGGCCCGGTTTAACAACACTGGATGTCCTTTAAGGATATTTTCGAGGATATCCCATATAACAGGGTCCTTTCGCTCGATCAATTTCTTAGCAGTCTTGGTAGTTTGCGCCAATCCCCTTTCCAAAAGCCGACGAATGATAAACGGTTTGAAAAGTTCGGCAGCCATCACCTTTGGCAGTCCACATTCGTGGAGCTTAAGGGTCGGCCCCACCACAATAACGGAACGTCCAGAATAATCAACCCGTTTACCCAACAAGTTCTGCCGAAATCGTCCTTGCTTTCCTTTCAGAATATCGGAAAGCGATTTGAGGGGCCGATTAGCCTCAGTCTTGACCGCAGTCGTCTTGCGCGAATTATCCAGCAAGGCGTCCACGGCTTCTTGGAGCATGCGCTTTTCATTCCGGAGAACGACTTCCGGTGCACGCATTTCCAACAACCGTTTTAGGCGATTGTTACGAATAATAACGCGTCGATACAGTTCATTAAGGTCCGACGATGCGAAGCGGCCCCCATCCAATGGGATCAGTGGACGAAGCTCCGGCGGAATGACTGGCAATACGCGGAGAACCATCCATTCCGGGCGATTCTCACCATGACGGTTCGCCTTACGAAATTTTTCCACAATCTGAAGTCGACGCAATGCATCATGGCGGCGTTGCTGAGAGCGCTCATTATGGGCTTGGTGGCGCAGCTGATATGATAACTCATCGAGGTCCAATCGGCTCAACAGATCCGCAATGGCCGCACCTCCCATTTTGGCAATAAACTTCTGCGGATCGCTGTCGGGAAGTTGCTGATTTTCACGGGGCAACGATTCAAGGATTTCATAATACTCATCCTCCGTAAGAAAATCCATTTTTCCAACTTGTCCTTCCGCTGCACCTGGTTGTATGACCACATATCGTTCGTAGTAGATGATTTGTTCGAGCTTGCGGGTCGTCAGCCCCAACAGCAAGCCAATCTTACTGGGGATCGAACGGAAATACCAAACATGCACTACTGGAATTACCAGCTTGATATGCCCCATTCGTTCGCGACGTACTTTGCTTTCGGTCACTTCTACTCCACAACGATCGCATACCATCCCCTTGTAACGAATGCGCTGGTATTTCCCGCAACTACACTTATAATCTTCTACCGGTCCGAAAATGCGCTCACAGAAAATGCCCCCAACTTCAGGCTTTAGCGTTCGATAATTAATGGTTTCGGGTCCAGTAACTTCGCCATGTGACCACGACAAAATCGTGTCGGGCGATGCCAACTTGATTTGAATTTTCGAGAACTTTTGGGGTTGTTGAACCTTGGACTTTGTCCGATGAGGTGTAAGACCAGCATAAAACATGATAAAAGATCTTTTAAGAAGTTTTTGATGATTTCAATCCGTCTTCCTCATCCTCAATAAAACGCACATCAATCGCCAGGCCCCGAAGCTCAGTAGCCAGCACTCGGAACGATTCGGGCAAACCCGACTCGGGAATGTTCTTTCCTTTGACAATCGCATCATATGCTGCCCGCCGGCCAGCCACATCATCCGACTTGATGGTCAATATCTCCCGGAGCAACTCCGCAGCCCCGTAGGCTTCCAATGCCCACACTTCCATTTCACCAAATCGCTGCCCACCAAATTGTGATTTCCCACCTAATGGTTGTTGGGTGATCAACGAATAGGGGCCTATGGAACGGGCATGGACTTTATCGTCCACAAGGTGCCCCAACTTCAACATGTAAATGTAGCCCACAGTGGTGGGTTGATCAAAACGTTCACCCGTCCTTCCGTCATACAAATACACTTTGCCCGAAGGCGGAAGTCCGGCTTTTTTCATCCATTCTTGCACTTCCGACTCATTGGCACCATCAAAAATCGGCGTAGCAAAATGAACACCCAATTTTTTGGCTGCCCACCCCAACATCGTCTCATAAATCTGCCCAATGTTCATACGTGAAGGGACACCCAACGGGTTCAAAACAATATCGACAGGGGTGCCATCCTCAAGATAGGGCATATCTTCTTCGGGCACGATCTTGGCAATTACCCCCTTATTTCCGTGGCGTCCCGCCATTTTGTCACCCACCTTGATCTTGCGCAATTCGGCCACATAAACTTTCGCAAACTGCAATACGCCCATCGGCAATTCATCACCAATTGTAAGGCCATATTCTTCACGCTTTTGCAGCGCATTCAACTGGTTCAACTCCAAAAAATAATTCCGAAATATTCGCTCGATCAAGCTATCAATCGCCTCATCGTTGGTCCAATGATGGGTATCAATCTCCTGATAGTTGATTTTTTCCAACAACTGGCGGGTAAACTTACGTCGCTTGGGAACCACCTCATTATCGTAAACATCTTTGACTCCCGCCGAGGTTTTTCCTTTGAGCAGTTCGTACAACTTATTGACCAGTTCCTCTTGAAGCTTTTTCTGGCGGCGATCATACTCTTTGGCCAACTTTTTAAGGCGTGCCTTAACTTCTGCCGACTGTTCCCCCCGTGCTTTTTTCGAACGCTCCAAAAGGATGGTTTTAATCACTACCCCTTTGCTGCCGGGAGGCATTCGCAGCGACACATCTTTTACCGGACGGGCTTTAGTTCCGAAAATGGCCCGCAACAGTTTATCTTCTGGTAAGGGGTCAACATCTCCCTTGGGCGTGATCTTACCAATAAGGATATCACGTTCCTTGACTTCCGTACCCACACGTGCCAGTCCGGTCTCTTCCAGATGGGCAACTTCCTTATCGCTCAAATTATGAAAGTCATTGGTAAACTCCTCATCACCACTCTTAGTGCTTCGAGCATCCAATTCAAACTCATGAATATGAATGGAAGAAAGTTCATCATCTTTGACTAACCGTTCCGAAATCACAATGGCATCTTCAAAGTTGTATCCTTGCCAGGGCATGAATGCCACCAATAAATTTTTACCCAACGCCAATTCTCCCTTTTCGGTAGCATACCCTTCCACAAGGATATCCCCCTTTTTGACCCGATCCCCTTTTTTAACCAATGGCCGAAGGTTAACCGCAGTATCCTGATTCGTCCGCTCAAACTTTTTCAACAAGTACTCTTTTTCTGCTGGCCGGAAAGAAACCAACGCTTCTTCAAATGAGCGGTCATAGCGAACCACAATTCGATTGGCATCTACGTAAACGACCTCACCATCGCCTTCAGCTTCCAAAAATTGCCGAGAATCTCGCACCACCCGTTCTTCAATACCAGTACCTACCAATGGGGCTTCGGGTTTGAGCAGCGGCACTGCCTGGCGTTGCATGTTAGATCCCATTAGTGCCCGGTTTGCATCATCATGTTCAAGGAATGGAATCAGCGATGCAGCAATAGAAACGATCTGATTCGAAGCCACATCGATATAATCGATCTCCTCTGGCGAGACAATCACAAGCTCCCCATTTTTGCGGGCTTTGATTCGAGAGTTAATGAAACGTCCCTCATCATCGATGGGCTCCGCAGCTTGCGCAATCACTGCATCCTCTTCTTCATCAGCTGCCAAGTAAACAATTGGCTCATTCAGCAACACCTGCCCATGCTTTACCTTCCGATAGGGCGTCTCTAAAAAGCCCATCGAATTAACTTTGGCGTAGACCGCTAATGACGAAATGAGCCCGATGTTGGGACCTTCTGGTGTCTCAATAGGACACAATCGCCCATAATGCGTATAATGGACGTCCCGCACTTCAAACCCGGCATGTTCACGGGTTAACCCACCCGGCCCCAATGCCGACAATCGCCGCCGATGGGTCATCGCCGACAGGGGGTTGGTATGATCTAAAAACTGGCTCAGCTGGTGAGACCCAAAAAACGAATTTAACACCGACGACAACGTCCGAGAATTAATCAGGTCAATCGGTGCAAAAACTTCATTATCCCTCACGTTCATCCGTTCTCGGATCGTTCGCGCCATTCGGCTGAGCCCCGTAGTAAATTGATTCATCAACTGTTCTCCCACCGTGCGAACACGCCGATTACTTAGATGATCGATATCATCAACTGCTGCCTTGGCATTAGCCAGCTCGATGAGCTTCTTGATGATCGTAGTAATGTCCTCTTTGGTCAGCACCCGCACATCCAGGGGAATATTTAGCCCCAGCTTTTTGTTCAGTTTATAGCGGCCAACCTCTCCGAGGTCATACTTCTGCTGCGAGAAGAACAGCTTGTCGAGAATGGTAAATAGGGTCTCATCATCCGGAGGATCCGCATTGCGAAGTACACGGTAGATATGCTCAAGCGCAGTTCGTTTTGAGGTAGCGGGATCTTTGGCTAAGGTATTCAGGATGATTTCATACTCGGAAACCAATGACTCATCCCGATACAATACCACGGTATCCACGCCCGCCTCAATAATCTTCGGAATATGCTCTTCTTCCAACACGGTATCACGCTCAAGGATCACATCGACACGCTCAATGGAATGTACCTCGCCGGTATCCTCGTCAACATAGTCTTCGATCCATCTGCCCAGCACGGGTGCCGCCAACTTGCGTCCCAATACTTTGCGCAGGTTAGGACGGGTGGCCCGCACCTGCTCGGCAATTTCAAAGATGTTCAAAATGTCTTCATCGGTTTCATATCCAATTGCCCGTAAGAGGGTAGTAGCTGGCACTTTTTTCTTACGGTCAATGTAGGCAAACATGACGTTATTAAGGTCCGTAGAAAATTCTATCCACGTCCCCTTAAATGGTGCCACACGGGCCGAATAAATCCGTCCGCCCTTTGCATGAATCGAATATTTGAAATAGACCCCTGGCGAACGATGAATCTGTGAAACTACAACTCGCTCCGTACCATTGATGATGAAGGTCCCCCACGGAGTCATATACGGGATCCGGCCCAAGAAAACATCTTGAACCTGTGTTTCAAATTCTTCGTGCTCTGGGTCAGTACAATACAACTTTAACCGGGCTTTTAGACTAACACCATACGTTTGCCCGCGCAATCGACACTCTTCCGGAGAGTACGCAGGAGGCTCTACAAAATAGTCTAAAAACTCCAACACATAGGTTTCCTTGGTATCTGTGACTGGAAACGTGTTGGAAAACACCTGATAGAGCCCTTGTTCTTTGCGCTTGTGAAGCGGAGCATCTAACTGGAAAAAGTCTTGAAATGACTTTAGCTGAATCTCCAAAAAATCTGGATAGTCTAAGTGATGATCCACTTTCGAAAATGAAATACGCCCTGAGGGCGTCATACGATATTTGCCGTTCTTTCCCGTCTGATTCCGTACAGCCTTCACCGGATGCTTACTCATGCTTTTTAGTTTTTTTGAGATGATCAGATGACAACCTCACCGTCACGACACACCAATAGGATGGCCGACAAGATGTCAGCCATCCCATCAACCTGAATCCTGGGTAGGCGCCTATGTATCCCCGCAACTTCGCTACTGAATTTCAACCTCGGCGCCGACTTCTTCAAGTTTGGCTTTGACTTGCTCAGCCTCCTCTTTCGATACTTTTTCTTTGATGGGTTTGGGGGCTTCGTCAACCAATGCCTTCGCATCTTTGAGTCCCAGGCCGGTAATTTCTTTTACTGCTTTCACTACCTTCAGCTTTGCAGCACCAGCCGACTTAAGAATCACATCGAATTCTGTCTTTTCTTCAGCTCCTCCACCACCTTCACCACCGGCTGGGGCTGCAGCCACCGCCACGGGGGCAGCGGCAGGCTCAATGCCATATTCTTCCTTTAACACATCAGCCAATTCTTGCACTTCCTTGACGGTAAGGTTGACCAGCTGCTCCGCGAGTTCTTTGATATCTGCCATTGCTTTGGTTTTTTGAGTTTATGATTGTTGCGATCGTTCCGATAACGTTTTCAAAATGCCAGCGATTTTTTGCCCGGCCGACTGAAGGGCACCCATCACATTTCGAACAGGGCTTTGAAGTGCACTTATTACATCGCCAATCAACTCTTCCCTTGACTTCAGCGCCACCAATACTCCCAGCTGTTCCTCGCCCATGTACACACCTTCGTATACATGCGCCCCCTTAAAGCTCACATTTAGATTGCTTTTCTGCAACTCTTTGAGAAAACGGGCAGGTGCCGTCGCACTCTCAGAATAAAGTATAGCAGATGGCCCGACCAACACATCATCCAATCCGATCTTCCCATACCCTGCCTCCGCCAATGCCCGCTTCAGCAGTGTATTTTTCACCACCTTAATTGTAATACCCTGCGCATAACTATCCATACGAACCCGACTCATTTGCGTTGCCGTCAACCGTGAAAAGTCGGCAATGTAAAAGTCTGGATTCGACTTCAACACCGTGCTTAGCTCCTGAACTAAAACTATTTTCCGTTCTTTCGAAATCATCATTGCGATTTTTAGGAGACCGACCGAAGATCAATAGGGATGCCAGGACTCATCGTTGTAGACAAAGTGAGCGACTTAACGTAGGTTCCTTTTGCTGATGAAGGCTTACTCTTGAGTATTGCCCTCACAAAGTCACGGATATTCTCCTTCAATGCCTCTTTCGACATTGAAGCCCGCCCTACCGAATTGTGAATAATGCCGTAACGGTCCACTTTATACTGAATCTTACCCCGCTTGAGCTCACGGATTGTTTGCCCAACCTTTTGTGTGACCGTACCCGCTTTAGGGTTCGGCATCAATCCCCGTGGCCCCAATACGCGTCCCAGACGGGCAATCTTTGGCATCACCGATGGTGTGGTCACAACTACATCAAAATCAAACCATCCCTGCTGAATTTTTTCTACAAACTCATCCAAGCCCACATGGTCAGCACCCGCTTCTTTCGCTTCATCTGCATGCTCCGGACCCACCAATGCCAACACCCGTACCTTCCTACCTGTCCCATGAGGGAGGGTCAACGTCCCACGTACCATCTGATCCGGCTTTCGAGGATCAACGCCTAGATGCATGTCAATATCGACGGAAGGGTCGAACCTAACATATGAAAATTCTTTATCCTTCAACAGGTCAAGCGCCTCATCCACTGTATAAAGACGTCCCTTTTGCAACTTCTTAAGGGCATTAAGCCGTTTTTTCGCAACACGGACCATAGCTGTTATCCATTAATTTTGCCATGGAGGCGTTCCATCAATCTCGATCCCCATGCTTCGGGCCGTACCGGCAACCATTTTCATGGCCGAATCGATCTTGTGAGTATTCAAGTCGGGCATCTTGGCTTCCGCAATGGCTTGCACCTGCTCCCACGTAATCCGAGCCACTTTATCACGGTTAGGCACCGACGATCCCTTCTTCAATTTTGCAGCCTCCATCAGCATCGCCGATATGGGGGGTTGCTTAATAATGAAATCGAATGACTTATCGGAATACACCGTAATAATAACTGGCAGCAACTTACCCGCCCGGTCTTGCGTTCGGGCATTGAATGCCTTACAAAACTCCATGATGTTAACCCCTCGCGCACCCAATGCCGGACCAATGGGCGGGGCCGGATTCGCTTGCCCTCCTCGGATCTGAAGTTTAATCTGAGCGACCGCTTCTTTAGCCATTGTAACAAAAATTATTGTTTTTCAACCTGTAGGTAATTCAGTTCAATCGGTATTTTCCGGCCAAAAATTTCTACCAATACCAACAACTTGGCCCGCTCCTCATTGGTATCTTCGACCACCCCAAAAGTGCCCGCAAAAGTACCATCCACAATCTTAACTGTTTCGCCAACTTCAAATCGTACTTGGGTGGCAACAGATTCATCCAAATTCTCTGAAAATTTCGCAAACATGCGTCGCTCATCTTCTGGCGAAAGTGGCTGGATTTCTTTACCCACTTTTACAAACCCTGCAACCCCCTGCATGCGCCGCAACACCGGTTCAAGGTCAATTACATTGGTTGCTTTGAGAAAAAGATAACCAGGAAACATATTTTTCTCACGCACGACGCGCTTGTTGTTTCGCACCTTTACCACCCTCTCAATGGGATAAACAATATTTTCCACCAATTCACGCATTCCCTCTCGTTCAAGCTCGTGAAAGATCTGTTCTTTCAGCTTAGCCTCCTTACCTGCCTGCACTTTTAATGCATACCACCGATAAGTCCGTTGCACCTCTGCCATGATAAATTGAGTAGCTAAAACAATTCGTAGATGATTTGAAGTATTTGCCGAGATATGGCGTCCATTACTACAATGATAAGGGCCAAAATAAAAGAACTCACCAATACAGCCATCGCACTATTCCACAGCTCTTCCCACGAAGGCCACGTCACCTTGTAAAGTAACTCCTCGTAAGTAACTTTCAAAACTTCCCGAAGGCGCTGCATAACTGACATATCACATGCAAAAGCTAACAATACTTTCGGCACGGGTGGAGAGACTCGAACTCCCAACCTTCGGTTTTGGAGACCGACGCTCTACCAATTGAGCTACACCCGTACGCTGGCACAGCCAGCGGCACCCTAAAGCACCGCTAACCATACCCGTTAATGAGGTTTAGTCAAGTACTTCAGTTACTTGCCCAGCACCAACGGTCCGCCCCCCTTCACGAATGGCAAATCGCAGCCCCTTTTCAAGGGCCACCGGTGCAATCAGTTCCACCGTTATGGTCACATTATCCCCTGGCATTACCATTTCAACACCTTCGGGTAGCTGAACTGTTCCTGTCACATCAGTAGTTCGGAAGTAAAACTGCGGGCGATAACCGTTGAAAAATGGCGTATGCCGTCCACCTTCTTCCTTGCTCAGGATATATACCTCACCTTTGAACTTTTTATGTGGCGTAATGGATCCCGGAGCAGCGATGACCATCCCACGACGGATTTCTCGCTTATCAATACCCCGCAACAACAAACCAACGTTGTCGCCTGCCTCACCTTCATCCAGAATCTTTCGAAACATTTCCACACCTGTTACCACTGTCTTAAGGGGTTTATCGCGAAAGCCGACAATTTCGACCTCATCACCTGTGTGAATAACTCCCCGTTCAACTCGTCCAGTGGCCACCGTACCCCGACCCGTAATGCTAAACACGTCTTCAATTGGCATCAAGAACGGCTTGTCTTTCGGACGAGGTGGCACAGGGATATATTCATCGACGGACTGCATCAACTCTTCCACCTTAGCTACCCACTCCGGCTCGCCATTCAATGCACCCAAGGCCGATCCCCGAATGATGGGCGTATTATCCCCATCGTATCCGTATTGATCGAGCAATTCTCTGATTTCCATTTCGACCAGATCCAACATCTCTTCATCATCTACTTGGTCTACCTTGTTCATAAACACCACAATCCGCGGCACACCCACCTGACGGGCCAGCAGGATATGCTCTCGTGTTTGCGGCATGGGTCCATCCGTAGCCGCTACCACGAGAATAGCACCATCCATTTGTGCAGCCCCGGTTACCATGTTCTTCACATAGTCAGCGTGGCCGGGACAGTCCACATGGGCATAGTGACGATTGTCAGTCTCATACTCCACATGAGCAGTATTAATGGTAATTCCACGTTCCCGCTCCTCAGGAGCATTGTCAATTTCTTCGAACGATTTTTGTTCACTAAGCCCTTTTTCTGCCAATACCTTCGTGATTGCGGCCGTCAACGTGGTCTTTCCATGGTCCACGTGCCCAATCGTACCAATGTTCACGTGCGGTTTGGTACGCTCAAACTTTTCCTTTGCCATTATTCCTACTCTTTTAGTTTAATTAATCGTTCGCATTCATGGATGCGGAGCCAATGACGGGAATTGAACCCGTGACCTCTTCCTTACCAAGGAAGCGCTCTACCCCTGAGCTA
>CAYVLB010000030.1:0-17992 GCA_964452325.1 uncultured Sphingobacteriales bacterium
ATTCCATGAGTTCACCCACCAAGAATATGCTACCGGTGATAATGATCATGTCGTCGGGAACTGCTTTTTGGTAGGCTGCTTCGAAGGCATCGGTAGGGTGCATGTATCTGCGGCAGCCAATGCCAAGGTGGCGAAACACAGCGGCTAATTCTTCGGGTGGCATTGCCCGAGATTGGCTATAACGGGTGACGTAGAACGATGCTTGGTGATGGGGAAGTGCTTGTAAGAATGCAGCAGGGTCTTTGTCGGCAGAAAGGGCAAGGATAAAGTGTAGTCGACGGAATGAGTAATGTCGAAGGGTTTCCGATAAGGCTGCAGCACCTTGCGGGTTGTGGGCGGGCTCAAAAACAATATGAGGCAACCGCTGAATCACTTCCCACCGCCCCATCAATCCAGTGAGGCGACGAACCTTACGGAGGGCTCCGATCGTTGTTTGACGATGGAGCCCCCAATGGGCAGGAAGCATTTCCAGGGTGGCTAAGGCGGTGCAGATGTTTCGGGCTTGGTAAGGTGGAGCAAGATCCGATATGATGTGCCACGTATTGAAAGGTGGGTAGTGGACTTGATAACACCCTTGATCGGGTGGTACGATTCGTTGATGAGTACATTCCACAATGTCGTTGGCATAATGGAGGGGTGCTTGGTGTATAGAGGCATGTCGTTGGAAAATGGGATCGGTTTCGGGATGGTATTCGCCGACGATAACCGGGACCTGATGCTTGATTATGCCTGCTTTTTCGGCAGCGATTTGGGAAAGAGTATTACCCAACAATTGCTGATGGTCCATCCCAATGTTGGTGATGGTAGTTACCAAAGGAGACAATATATTGGTGGAGTCGAGGCGTCCGCCAAGGCCGGTTTCAACGACTGCTACGTCTACTTTCCGCTTTCGAAAGTAATGAAATGCCATGGCCACGGTGATCTCGAAGAAGGAAGGCCGAATTTGGATAACCGATTGGCGAATGTGTTGAACAAACCGAACAACTTCCATTTGAGTAATCGGATGACCATTGATTTTGATTCGTTCCCGAAAGTCAATATAATGGGGAGAGGTATAAAGCCCAACGTTGAGGCCATGGGCTTGGAGTGCAGCAGCAATGATATGGGCAGTACTTCCCTTCCCGTTGGTCCCAGCAATATGAATGGCGGGAAAATGGTGATGGGGATTGCCCAGGTCCTCAAGGAGACGTTGAATGTTGTCTAATCCCTTTTTGATAGCGGACGCTCCTTGGCGTTGGAACATGGGCAGCGTCCGATATAGCCAATCAATGGTTTTTGCATAAGTGGCAGAACTCATCGAAGGCGGAAGTGAATAGTAATTGTCCCGATTTGGTCGGTTATCCGATTGGGCGAGGCGGTAAACTTGGTTTGAAGGGCTGCCTCTTTGGCCAATTGCAGAAGATAGGGATCCGTGGTGGTACTGCCCCGAATACCAGTCCGTGCCGATACTACGTTTCCTTGGGGGTCAACCACAATTTCCACAACTACCGTGCCTTCTTTTTCGGAGACGTCGCGGATGCGTGGATATGAAACAAGTTCGCGTCCTGCTAAACTGAACGAAAGTCCGTCGCTTTGAGATCGACCATTAGCAGTGTTGGACGATTGCGTTGAATTTCCTTTCGAATGATCCATCTGTGATTTGTCGGATGTATCGGGCAACGACGGGAACAGCACGTTGGGATCAGGCTGGACTTCCAGATCGGATGTTTCAGAAGTGGCAGAGGTAGTGGTATCTGGTGGGGTTTCGGTAGGTGGTTTTTCAACGGGTTGCGAAGCGGCATCTGCTTCCTTGTTTTCAGGGTTCGGATTGGATTCTGATTGAGGCGTTTGAACGAGTTCTTGAGGAATTTCTTCTTCGCCCTGGAGGGTCGGTTCTTGTTCGGTTGGTTGGGTATGCGAAGTGGTGGTTGGGGGCGGTGGCATTCGTTGCTGGAATTGGCTACTATGAAGAATTTCGTCCGCGTCAATGACTTCCACTCCTTCCTCTGCGGGGAGTGGCAAGGGACGACGTAATATGTCTAACCACAGTGCCATCAGCAGGATTGCCAATGTGATAATCGTAGCGATGCGGGCCTTGCGACGTACATTACGGGGAACATCGGCCATGCTTCTCGGCCGCACCAATGGTTTCAAAGGCATGGATATCCCCTCGTTTAAGGTTGCCCTTTCGGATCGGTTGCCAACAGTGTTTTCACGCCAAATTTCTTGCCAATTCTCCAAATCCGCACAAAGTCTTCCACTGGCACAGACTTGTCGGCATACACTACAATGGATTCGTTTTCGGTACCTTGGAGGTGGGCGTGAATTTCATGTTCCAGTTGGGCGGGTGCTACAGGTCGATTATTAACAAAATATTGGCGGTTTTGATTGATACTGACCACCACCGTTTGCTTGGCAATGGTCGGTGCCGAAGCTTTTGGTAGCAACAGTTTAATGGCATTGGGAACCACGAACGAAGAAGTGAGCATGAAAAAGATGAGTAACAGAAACACAATATCTGTCAGCGAAGACATGCTAAACTCAACCAATACCTTCGATCGGCGCTTGATGGGCATATTCCTCAAAGATTTACGAGGCGGGCTGATACAACATGTCCATAAATTCCAATACCACCGCTTCCATTTTGAAGATGATGCGATCAATGCGGGAAGACAAGTAATTGTAGCCCACATAAGCAATAATGCCAATGAGCAATCCGGTGGCAGTGGTAATCATGGCTTCGTAGATACCACCTGCCAGCATGGAAGGATCAATGTTGTTGCCTGCAGTAGCCAGTTGATAAAATGCGCGAATCATTCCGGTTACCGTACCTAAAAAGCCCAACATGGGCGCTGCTCCAGCAATTGTGGCCAAGATGGAAAGGTTGCTTTCGATCTTATATACTTCAAGGTTGGCCACATTCTCGATGGCGGCAGTAATATCTTGCATCGAACGTCCGATGCGACTAAGGCCTTTTTCAATCATTCGGGCAGCTGGATTATCATATCTGCTGCATAAGTCCATTGCCGCCGAAATGTTGCCTGCCAGGACTTGCTTGCGAATTTCGTCCATAAAGTGCGAAGGCAGCTTTTGCGCCTTTCGAAGGACAAAATAACGTTCGAAAAAAATGTAAATTGCCACAATCAGCATGGCTGCCAAGGGAATCATCACCCATCCCCCCTTAATCAGCAATTCCCATAATGCAATGGTATGGAAACCTTCGTTGGCAGCCGATTCAGTGGTAGGATCTATGATAATCTGCCAAAAACTCATAAACCTCACTTGTTTTATGCAACGACAAAAAACGAGAAACGACCCGGTAGCACCTTTGATCGCTTCCGCCGGCCCAAAATAAACGAATCCATTGTTGTTTCAACGAAATCATCAATGGCATTGGTATTGAAGACCTCGGGAATGGACCTTGGATTGGCTAACATTGCAGCATGAAACTTCATCCCCATCGAGCTGGAATGCAGGCAACACTCCCAGTGGATGAAGAGCGGCTAATCCGATGGGTAAATCGATGGGGGATGCCCGCATATCGGATAGATCAGATACGCGGGGCATTATATGATCATCTTGTGCAGTCGTGGGATCAGATAACTGTGTTGCCCCGTGCGTTGCGAAGTCGGCTGAGCAAGGAACTTGACTTTCCGTCAGTTGTTATCCAGTCGACCCAAATGGCTACTGACCAGACAACTAAATTTTCGTTTGCTCTTCATGATAATGCGGTAATTGAAGGGGTACTTATACCCACTGAGTCGCGACTAACGGCTTGCATTTCTTCGCAGGTTGGATGTAGTCTTGATTGCGCTTTTTGTGCCACAGGGCGCTTGGGGCGGATTCGTAACTTATCAGACTTTGAGATTGTGCGGCAGGTGTTGGTGATGAATCAATGGGCCCGTAAGATATGGCAACGAAATGTCACCAATGTAGTGTTGATGGGAATGGGCGAGCCGCTGTTGAACTATTCCAATGTGGCCCGTGCAGTGCAGGCCCTTCATCACCGGAAAGCATACCAACTTGGGTGGCGTCGCATCACCCTCTCCACATCTGGCATTACCAAAGGAATCTTGCGTATGGCTAACGACCGTTTGCCCTGCCGGCTGGCGGTTTCACTTCATTCTGCGATAACTTCCAAACGAGAAGCCATCATGTCCATTAGCAAGGTCAACTCGATCGAGCAACTTCATGGAGCGATCCGTTACTACGTCCGTACTGTCGGTCGGAAAGTGACAATCGAATATGTGTTGTTGGATGGCATCAACGATTCGTTGGAGGATGCACAGGCTTTGGTGCGTTTTGTGAGTACGGTGGCTGTGAAGGTTAATTTGATTGAATATAATTCAGTGTCTGGACTACACTTTCGGCCATCGCCATTGGAACGGGTCAAGGCATTTGCTGATTTTATCCGACGAAAAGGTGTTCGGGTAACGTTCCGCTATAGCCGAGGCAGAGATATTATGGCTGCCTGTGGCCAACTGGCAAATCAAATGATATCATATGGCACGACGTAAAACTACTTTACCATCCATTTTGGTTGTCGATGATGAGCCTGAGGTGTTGGCAGCCCTTCAGGAAATTCTCGAATTTGAAGGATATGCCGTAGAAGCGGTTGGGAATGCTGCCAAAGCACTTGAATTATTGAAAAAGAAGGAATATCGAGTGATCCTTTCGGATGTAAAAATGCCAGGCATGGACGGCTTGGAATTGTTGAATGAGGTGCGTAGCTTGCATCCCTCTACGCCGGTTATCATGATCTCGGGGCATGGGACCATTGAAATGGCAGTGGAAGCCGTTCGAAAAGGGGCATTTGACTTTATCACCAAGCCGCCGGACCTTCAACGTTTGCTGATAGCAATTCGTAACGCACTGGAACGCAACCGGCTGCAACGCCAAGCCCAGCGCTTAAAACGCCGGGTGCGGGGACTGCGGGAAATTATTGGAGAGTCCTCAGCCATCCGTCGTGTCAAACAGCTAATTGAACGCGTCGCTCCCACTGAGGCACGGGTCCTTATATTGGGCGAAAGTGGCACAGGAAAGGAACTGGTTGCCCGATGGATTCACGAGCTGAGCAGCCGCAACGAAGCCCCCTTTGTGGAAGTTAATTGTGCAGCCATCCCTTCTGAGTTGATTGAAAGCGAACTGTTTGGCCATGAAAGGGGAGCGTTTACGCATGCAGTGAAACGCCGAATTGGTAAGTTCGAGCAAGCTCATGGTGGAACGCTTTTCCTTGACGAAATCGGGGATATGAGTTCTGCAGCTCAAGCGAAGGTATTGCGTGCCCTCCAAGAAAAGAAGATACAACGGGTAGGAGGGACCGAAAATATCGATGTAGACGCCCGTGTGATTGCTGCCACCAACCAGCATCTCGAAGAAGCCATCCGCAATGGAAGGTTTCGAGAAGATCTATATCATCGGTTGGCTGTAGTGGTCATTCATGTTCCTCCTTTGCGCGAGCGGCGCGAAGACATCCCACTGTTGGTGACTGGGTTCATGGAAGAATTGGCTGAAAATTATCAACTTACCCCTCGGGAGATTACGAAAGATGCCATGGAATGGCTGATGAACCTGCCTTGGCGGGGTAACGTACGCGAATTGCGAAACGTCATCGAGCGATTGATGATCCTTGGTGGCGAGCAGATCGATCGGCACACAGTAGAAGAACTGGTAGGAATAGGGGATAGCTTTCAGTTATCGTTTAATATCCATGGAATGGATGCGAAACGTCTTCAACAACATGCCTTGGCATTGGCAGTGAAACGCCTAATGGCATATTATCAAGATGAGAAGACAGTAGCGGAATACCTCCACCTGTCAGTAGATAAGGTCAAAAACTTGCTGGCAGACGTTGCCCCTTGAGGTGATCCAACGGTAACACCATGACCGTCAGTAGGCAGAATGCTATGCGTCGCTGGGTTTCATCGGTGATGTCGATTTTCCACAGATGGGTGCGACGACCCAAGTGAACTGGATAGGCGCGGGCTCGGAGGATGCCTTCTGTTTTGCTCCGGAGATGATTACACTTTATTTCCAGTCCTAACGTGTAGTATTGCGACCGGTTGATACATAGATACGCAGCCATGCTGCCGACGTGTTCGGCAAGGGCAACGGAAGCTCCGCCATGAAGCAGCCCCAATGGTTGATGTACACGAGGACCTACCTCCATGGTTGCTTCCAGATATTCGGGAGTAATGTCGGTGAAAGTAATACATAAAGTTTCGCCAAGGGTGCCTTTGTTGCGGCGGTTCAGCTCTTCCAGAGGAATGGATGCATCAATCATAATGTGATGAATTTAATCAATCGGAAATATTGGCAATGCGTCCTTCAAATACGACGCGGGCCGGCCCTTCCAAGGTGATATTGCAAAATCCGGTGTTGGTAGGTATAAAATTAACGATTAACGTACCCCCACGGCTCTTCAAGGTGATGGGCGGTGAAGAAATACTTGGTGAGTGAAGATAAAGTGCGATTGCAGCGGCTACCGCTCCGGTACCACATGACAAGGTTTCAGCTTCGACGCCCCGCTCAAAAGTGCGTAAGTGCCACTGGCCATGAACGGGGTATATCCAATTAACGTTGGTTCCATCTGGACGGAAATTGTGTCGGATGGGATTGGCCCACTCGACGAAATCGGAAGGGGGTGAAACTGTTGAAATATGGACGTAATGAGGAGATCCCGAGTCGAGAAAATAAACATGTTCACCAATATTTTCCACATGCCGAATATCTCCCATCGATAGTTCAATACTATCAGGAGCTGTTCGACGTGCAGAATGGATGCCGTCGGCAGCACGAAACCGGGCCTTTTCCTTGCCATACGTCATAAAATGATACAATGCCAAGCAACGTGCCCCGTTGCCGCAAAAAGTGCCAGGCAATCCGTCTCGATTGTAATAATCCATCAGAAAGTCTATATCCGCTTCTTGGGAAGGACGCCATACCAGTATGCCGTCTGCTCCAATGCCGAAGTGGCGGTCGCATATCCGCCGACGAAGTCCAGGGTCATCGAACCAGTTCCCTAACCTTTGAGCCTCGAATAGTACGAAATCATTGCCAGCCCCTTCCAGCTTCCAAAAAGGTGTATCTTGGGGAATCATTGCTGAAATCGAAATTGGAGTGAGTCGTAGATAACCAATTGAAAGGTCGAATCGCCTATGTGAAAACGAACTGCCGAAGTATCCGTCACACCGTAGATGAGGAAGACGTTTTTTTCCCGAAACATGGCAATTGAATCGGAAGGAAAAAACAGCAAGTGAACAGGAGGAATGACATTCCGGATGTGCCGATAAGCGACAGCTTCTTTTTTCCATTGGTGGAGGCGACGGAAGTTAATCACCTTCGAAGGCTGGGATGAAGTTGCAGGTAAGGGAATTTCAAGGAGTGAGGTGGGAACTGGGTTGTTAGGAGAGTCGGAAGGCAACATCCACCAGCCCACCAATGCAATTAAGATAATACCTGCCGACATCAATGTCCAATACTTTCCCCATATGTTACCTGTAAGGCGTCGGGTAGTATGACGCTGGAGGTAGCGTTGAAGGGCGGCCTGTCGGGCATATCGTAGCGCTTTTCGAAGGCGGCGTTCTGCATCCACCTGGCGTGCCAGTTGCGGATTAGCCGCCATTTCTGCTTCGAATAAGATCTGTTCGTCAGGCAGCATGCTCCCTTCTACGTAACGTTCAATCCGATCGAGGATGTCGCTCATTGCATCAGTACCTTATCAAGCTGAGTGTCTCGAATTAAACGACGCAATTGCCGAAAACAGGATCGGGATCGTTGCTCTGCTTCTTCGGATGAAATTCCCAACAACTGACCAATATTTTCAAAGGATCGCCCTTCCGCATAGGACCATACAATCAGTTGCATGCACATGGGGTCGCAGATTCGGTATAGCCGTTGAAAAGCGGCTTCAATCTCCGTTGCATGAGCAGGTGGTCGGATTTTCTCACGGTTCTGAATGTATTCGAAAAAGCGCTGATGAGTGGTTACCCCTTTGGGCAACCCTTGGATGAGGTCAAACCATACCGCTATTGTTGCCTTCTCGATGATGTCCTCAATGAGGCGTTTGGGAAGTCCTTCATCGAGTAACAGGTTGCGGGCCTGAACGTAGTGACGCCGAAAAAGGTATATGATTACTTCTTGACGATCTGCCAATGCCATTTGGTGCAATACCTCGTCAGGAATATTTTTTCTTCGCAATACCACCGCCTCAACCCTTGTCTTAACCAATGACAAAGATAGGGTGATGCAGGAAAGGTGGCCAGCTAATTCTGGAAAGGACTTTGGGGGAACTTGGAAAGCATTTCAAATGCTTTACCTTTTCGTGCCAAAATCGATTTCCAATAACGAGCCTCGTTGGTAACGTCGAGAAAGATATCATCAGGAACCGCCGACTCCAATATCCATCCTCCATTCCTGATTTCTGCTTCCAGCTGACCAGGAGCCCATCCGGAATACCCTACAAAAAACTTGATGGTTTTTGTGGAAAGAATCTTTCCTGTCAGCAATAACTTCACATCTTCGAATCGGCCACCTAAATTCAACTTATCTTTGATGTGAAGTCCACCGCGTATCAAATCTGGAACGCGATGGATAAAAAAAAGGCGATTGTTTTCCACCGGCCCGCCCCGATATAATCTATACTCATCGGGGATGTTTGGATCGTCAAGGATATCTTTTAACTTTACCGGCAGCGGCTGGTTTAATACCACCCCAAACGTCCCTTCCTTAGCGGAGTATTGGCATATCATGACGATACTCCGCCTAAAGTTGGGATCCGCTAAGAACGGGTCGGCAATAAGGAGTTGGCCACGTTCCGGACGCGTCATATTTCTGATTCCTGAAAGAATAACCCTATGCTGTAATCTTAAACGTACTTGGGGAAACGAAAAGTTCCAATATTGTGAATCAGTGCCTGAAAGACCTAACGGAGAAGGTATACTAATATTTTTTGTATATTTTTTTAAGAAAATGCATTGAAATTTTACATTTGCCCCCCGTTAACTAAACCTAACAGAACATGAAGAAATCATTTGGGATCATCATGAGTGGTTTGTGGTTTGTCAGCTTAATGGCTCAGCACACTTCAGCTCCCCAATCATGGAAAAAGGGGGCTAACTTCCTGATGAACTTCAACCAAACGAGCTTAAGCCATTGGGCGGCTGGGGGAGTGTCTTCCATTGCCTTTTTAGGACGGTTTGAAGGGTTTGCAGACTACGCTAATGGAGTTCATTCGTGGAAAAATGATCTTTTGCTCTCTTATGGCGTACAAAAAATTCGACTGCAACCCGTAGATAAAAGCGAAGATATTATACGTTTCAACAGCGTATATGGTCGTACCCTTTCTTCGAAGTGGAAAGTGGGCGCATCGTTGGGATGGACTTCTCAGATGACAGCAACTTATAAGGATAGCACCTTGGTCTCAAAGTTCTTGGCACCAGCTTTTGGGTTGGCATCCGTGGGTTTTACGTGGACGCCTGCCCCCCAACTGGAAGTGTTCCTATCACCCGCCACTGGCAAAGTCACTATCGTTACCGATACTGGCTTGGCCAATCAGGGCGCTTATGGGGTAATCCCCGGCCGCACTTCGCGCTTTGAATTTGGTGCATTGGCACGAGCTACATATCAGCGCGAGGTGATGAAAAATATCACCTGGAAAACCCGCCTTGAACTATTCAACAATTACACTGACCCCAACCGCCCCAATCGAAAAAATGTAGATGTGGACTGGCAGAATTCTATTTTTATGAAAATCAATCGGTTGGTATCGGTGTCGTTGTTCTTGCACACAATTTACGATGCCGATATCCCCGTTGATATTGACGATGATGGCGACGGAATCATCGATCGACAGGGCCCGCATTGGCAATGGAAGGAGGTACTGGGCATTGGGGTTGGCTATCAATTAGGGGCCAAACGGTAGTGGTCATACCAACGGCCGATAGGGGGTAAGGAACTTACTCTTGCTCCACGTTGGGGTGGCTAACAATGAGCCGTTGCTGAAGAAATTTGAACATCTCTTGGTAAAGATCTGATTGGTATCGAAGCAAAGAATGTTCGCCGTCAGGATAGATCCGAAGGCGGTAGTCCTTCCGATGATACGTGAGTTTCTCTACTAGCTTATAGGTGTTGATAATGGGGACGTTGGCATCATAGGTTCCATGAATCAGTAAAAGCCCTTGTTGGTAGGAGGGAACATAAGATAGGACGCTACTTCGCTGGTATCCTTGAGGGTTGGCAGATGGAAGGTTCATATAACGTTCAGAATAGATGTTGTGATATAGGCGCCAGTCGGTGACGGGAGACACTGCGATACCCGCCTTAAAGATATAGGGATAACGCATCAATGCCATAAGGGCAAGGTAGCCCCCGTAACTGTGTCCCATAATTGCAATGTTGCTAGAGTCTAAAAAACTAAAACGGGTGGTTAGGTGGGTGGCCGTATAGATAATGTCGCTGAGTTCATTTTTTCCTAATTCGCCATAAATGCTTTTTTTGAATTGGCGCCCCCGACCTTTGGTCCCCCGCCCGTCCACCTGCACCACAATAAAGCCTTGAAGTGCCAGATACACATTAAAAAACCAATGCGTCTGCCATTCATTGATCACATGTTTGGAATTGGGACCATTATAAACATCAAAAACCACAGGATACTTTCGGTTATAGCTGAGCTGAGGAGGTGCGAGCCAGTGTCCGTACAACTTATCGCCAGCGGGTGTAACGAACGAAAAGGAGGTGTAGTATGGAAGGTCAGTTTGTTTGAGTCGTTGACGTAAGATGTGATTATCTTCGATGATGTGTAGGGGAAATTGACTACGAAACACACGGGTGATGGGGGGAGTATTGATACTTGAATATGTGGATATGTAATACGTGAAATTACTAGCAAATAGGGCATTATGAATGGAATGACCATAGTCGGATAATTGAGTAGTAGAGTGAAACACACTGGGCTTGACCACCGTCTTGTATAAATGGCGTTCAATGGGCAGATTGGAGGGAAAGCCCAAGAAATAGGCTTCTGACTTCATGGGATTATATGCCAGAATCCGATCGACGTCAACGTCCTCATGGGTCAATTGAATTTCCTGAAAATTAGGAGGACGAAGCGCGTACAGATGATTATACCCTTTTTTATCAGAGGTGAATAAAATAACACCATCGGGTGTGCTGTGCCAGTTGTCATAGTTGTCAATCCAGGTGGAATCGCTTTCGGTATAAACTGGCTTAAGTCGTTTGTGGATGAGGGAATAGCTCCACAATGTGAGCTTCTGTTGGGTACGATTAATGTAAACGACCATGAGTGAATAGTAATAAGACGACCAGAACATGCGGGGGATATATCCGTGGCGATCTCCTTTTAGCAGCGGGATTTGATCGGATCGGTGACGTTCAAAATCATAGTAATGAATGGAAACCACTGGAGGGGAATGTCCTGGCACAGCATATGGAAGCATTGTGAGGGAAGGATAGGGAGTATCCCACTGAAGGATAGGCATGGTTGGAACTTCCGAG
This sequence comes from uncultured Sphingobacteriales bacterium, assembly GCA_964452325.1. Taxonomy (GTDB): domain Bacteria; phylum Bacteroidota; class Bacteroidia; order JAADEI01; family JALVCQ01; genus JALVCQ01. Next base: position 11,494 of record CAYVLB010000030.1, read on the forward strand.
TAATCGGCTTCGTAGTAAAAAAGGATCTTGTCGTCGTGACTCCATTCATACCCTTGCAAAAGTTGAAACCCCTCGAGATAGGCCGAAGGAGGAATACCTGCTTCTTGTTGGGGAGTAGGATGAGTTCGTGTAATCTGACGGATGGTTCGGTTCCCCAAGTGATATACGAATAGTCCTGTATGGGTTACGTACGTAAAGTAGCTGCTGTTGGGCGAAAACGAAGGATTACGAATCCAGTGTTCGTTGCCACTGGCACGATATGGCAAGGCCTTTCGTGATGCAATCTCCCATAGTTGCCCACGATACCAACGAATTTTTTCATTTTCCAGGCGAATATCCCATACCAGATACACATACTTTTCATTGGGTGATAGAATGAACTTATCGAGTCGGTACTTGGCTTTGCCATCATTAAGCCATTGGGTTGAAAAAAGGGTATCGATGACTTCTAACGATGCGAATGCTTTTTTAAGAATGGCAGAGTGTCCGTTGGATAATTGATCAACCATGTAGAAGTAGCGGGGGTCACGGGCAGGGACGATGACCGGTGGTGGCTTAGGTGTGAAATAATGAAAAGTACTCAAGTCAGCCAAAGAAAAATTATGCTGCTGCGCCTGCAATTCAGCCAGCCCCAGACCCAAAGCCCACGCCCACACGATCTTACGAAGGGCAGATCGCAACACACTTGCAAGGGTAGAATAAAGCAATGGCAGTAATGGAACGAAAAAACTTAATGGGTATTCATTCCGAATATTTGTTGGATTGTATTGACCATGTCGAGCTGTTCCCATGGGAAAAATGTTACCTCTCGAGTTCCTTTTAATGTGCTGATATTTTCAGTATATGGGGCACGCCCCATGTGGCCATATGTGGCTGTAGGACGGTAAATGGGCGCCAGTAAACCCAATCGACTAAGAATTTGACCCGGACGGAGGTCAATGGCTTCTCGCAATATATGGCCAATTTCCATATCTGATAGAATCCGCCCATTACGCCCACGTACTTTGGCAGTGCCGTATGTGTTAACGTAAATACTTACAGGATACGTTACTCCAATGGCATATGCCACTTGTACCAATATCTCATCAGCTACGCCTGCTGCCACGAGGTTTTTTGCCAGATGACGGACAGCATATGCGGCGGATCGGTCGACTTTCGAAGGATCTTTACCCGAAAAAGCCCCTCCACCATGTGACCCCTTCCCCCCGTAAGTATCCACAATAATTTTTCGGCCAGTGAGGCCGGTGTCTCCATGAGGCCCCCCGATCACAAATTTCCCAGTAGGGTTCACCTGGAGAATGCTATCTACGTCGGCAGGGAATAAGGAACGAATCGACTCGTCAAACCGGTCTAGCACCCGCGGCAGGAGGATGGTGGTAATGTCTTTACGAATCTGTTGTTGCATTGCCGACTCGCCTGCAAATTCGTCATGTTGGGTGGAGATGACGATGGTTTCGATTCCTACGGGATGATGTTCGGAATCGTATCGCACGGTGACCTGAGATTTCGAATCGGGCCGTAAATAGCCCATCTGACGCCCTTCCTTACGTATTGAAGCCAATTCTTGAAGAATGGCATGGGCCAGTGTAATAGGCAAGGGCATATATTGTTCGGTCTCGTGGGTCGCATAACCAAACATCATCCCTTGATCACCTGCCCCGATTTCATTTTCCCGGTCAACGCCTTGGGCGATATCTGGCGATTGCCGATCCACCGACAGGATCACTCCACACGAATCAGCATCAAAGCGATAAGCCGGATGATTGTATCCAATATCTCGAATGACATTACGAGCAATTTCGGCCAGATCGGGAGGCCTCTGAACATTAGCAGTAATTTCACCACTGATCACCACTAACCCTGTGGTTACCAGTGTTTCACAGGCCACACGGGCGTTGGGATCTTGTGCCAAGTAGGCATCTAAGATAGCGTCAGAAATTTGGTCGGCCACTTTGTCGGGGTGTCCTTCTGATACCGACTCGGAGGTGAAAAGATACTGATTCACCCTTAGGCCCTCTTTTTGCTTGATCGGAGTAACATGTGGTTTCATATTACTTTTCGTTCGAAATTGCCTAAAAATCGAGGAGCAAACTTAGTTTTTCCGCTACCTTCTCCGCAGATGGTAACATTGCTGCTTCCAGGCGAAGGTTGATTGGTACGGCTGGAAGGTCTAAAGAAGACACTACTTCCACAGGCGCATCGAGATACTCAAAGCAGTTCTGTTGGATCAGTCCTGCCAGTGCCAACGCAAAGGAATGATGAAAGGTATCTTCACTGACAATCAACACTTTGTTATGGATACGGACACGTTCGAAAATCATGGATTCATCCAGCGGATTGAGGGAACGAAGGTCAACGATTTCAATGCGTCCATCAAACTGGCGGGCGGCATGAAGGGCCCAATGTACTCCCATTCCGTAGGTGATGACCACCACTGATTCGCCAGATTGTACCTTGGATGGGTCGGCCTCTAAGAAGATACGGGCTTTGCCGATGGGCACCACATAATCTGCATCCGGTTCGACGGTCTTGGCAGCTTCTGTGCCCTTAACCCTTGACCAATACAGCCCTTTGTGTTCGAAGATAACCACCGGATTGGGATCATAATAAGCGGCTTTCAACAATCCCTTCATATCTGCCGCATTTGAGGGATATACCACTTTGATTCCTTTGATGTTGGTAATCATCGACTCGTGCGAACCCGAATGGTAGGGTCCTCCTCCACCGTAGGCTCCGATGGGGACCCTAAATACCGCCGAAACCGGAAACTTTCCCATCGTCAGGTAGCAAGACTTGGCAATCTCGGTAACCAGCTGGTTAACTGCTGTGAATATGTAGTCGCAAAATTGCACTTCGACGATGGGACGCAGCCCCAACGCAGACATCCCTACCGTGGACCCGAAAATATAGGCTTCCTGAATAGGGGTGTTGAACACACGGTCATCTCCGTATTTTGCAGCCAATCCAGCTGCTTCCCTAAACACCCCACCCAATCGCCTACCCACATCTTGTCCATAAAAAAGGCACTCGGGATGTTGGGCCATCAGTTCATCGATGGCGTGTCGAGCAGCATCGACCATAATTACAGGATTGGCCCCGGCGGGGACCCGTTCTCCTTGCTCTTCGATAATGGGCGTAGGAGCAAAAACATGTTCTTGGACTTGTTTGGGGTCCGGGTCTTTAGCAGCAATGGCTCGGGCAAAGTCAGATTCGGCTTTTTGGCGGGCTTTACCTTCGATGGCTTTCAGGTCGTCAGATGAGCATATCCCTTTTCGGAGCAAGTAGCGACGGAGTTTAAGGTATGGGTCGCGTTTCCGGGATTGGGCTAATTCCTCTTCCGACCGATAATATTCCCGTCGAACGCCCGAAGTGTGATGACCTAATAGTGGACAAGTGGCATGGAGTAATACCGGTCCCTTTCGGCCCCGAACGTATTCCAAAGCCTGGCCAACCGCTTCATATGACTTGATAAAATCGCTCCCATCCACCCGCATGCGTTTCATCCCTTTAAAACCAGCAGCAAACTCATACGCATCCATCGTTCGAGCTTCCTCTTTTGACACTGAAATGCTCCAGGTGTTATCTTGCACCAGGTAAAGGATGGGCAGTCGATGGAGAACGGCCTCTTGAAATGCTTCCGACACTTCCCCTTCGGTGATGGAACCGTCACCCAGCGAACATACTACCGCGGGAGGGGGGTCTTTTTGCAGGAGCTTACGGCCTTCCAGGTATTTCAGGGCATGAGCCATGCCAGTAGCAGGAATGGCTTGCATGCCCGTTGCACTGGACTGATGAGGAATAAGGGGATATTTAGGAGAACGGTTGTTGGGGTGAGCATAGTAGCTACGTCCGCCAGAAAACGGATCGTCCTTCTTGGCCAGCAGCTGAAGCATTAAATCGTAGGGCTCATATCCCAGCCCCAACAGAAAGATGTCATCGCGGTAGTATAAGCTGAGGTAGTCATCGGGAGTTAGGTGGAAGGCAGCAGCCAACTGAATAGCTTCATGCCCCAAAGCAGTTGCGTGGACGTAAAATGCAATATTTCGATTTTCGTCGTAAATACGGGCCATGTGTCGTTCGAGGCTCATCAAGTAATAGGCCCGTTGGAGTGTAGGACGATCGGGTCTCACGTGATATTTATGCCATTGGCATGGCAAAATTGGAAGATCTGGGATGAAATTAGGAACTTACCAAAAATCCGTTATGGCGATAAATGAGGTGGAGCAGCAGCGTGCCAACGCAACCCAGGGTAGTTGTGTCGATAATCTCGATATTATCGGCGTGGGTGTGCCAATACCATGGGAATCGTTTGGGGCGTCGGTGATCGTAGTTGATAATGTTCAAGGTGGGAATGCCCGCTTGTGTGTTCACATAATAGTGATCATCGGTGATGGGATCAGTTGGCAGGGCAATAAATGGTGGGGAAAAGCCAAGGGATTGCGCCAATGTCCACAGTTTAGACACATAACGCCCGGCAAACTGCTGTGACCATCCTTCCTGAAGGAATCGGGCATCTTGGCCCCCTACCATATCCAACAAGATGCCATAGTCCGCCACATATTGATCAGGTCGATGTCGTGCAGACCACACCTGCGCTCCCAAACAATAAGAATGGGCAGGAGGATTGGTTATCCATGGAGGTGCTCCTTGATCTTCAGCATCAAAAAAGATCATCCGGATGGAGATGGGAGGGGGGTGTTCAGCAAAAACTTGGGCCAATGTCAGTAGGATAGCGGTTCCACTTCCTCCGTCATCGGCACCCAATATGGGTAATTCGCGTTGGACAGAGTCGTAATCCGCTACGAATCGGGAATCCCAATGGGTCATCAGCAAAATTGTTTTCGGGTTGTGTCCGGTAAATTCGGCCACGATGTTGTAGACGGGTATTTCGTGTCCGTCGAAACGCCGCACCCGATCAGATTGCACGGTTACGCGGTCGGCCAATTGTTGAAGGTGATGCACAATCAGCTCACGGGCTTGGAAATGGGCAGGTGTCCCCGGCACCCGGGCCCCTAGTTGGAGCAGCGAATCGAGGATTTCATATGCTGACTGAGTATTGAAGGTAGGAGGTAAGGGGGATGGCAGAAATTCGGATGATGGGGATGTCGACGAGCTGTCTGGATGGCTTTCCGATTGGCATCCAAGATTCCATCCCAACAGGATGCCAATTGCCAATATGTTGATTATTCGTTCCATTGCCATTCGGTTCCGTGGGGAGTGTCTTTAATTGTAAATCCGGCATTGATAAGGGCATCCCGGATGCGGTCGGCAGTTTCAAAGTCTTTGTTGTCTCGGGCCGATTGACGAATTTCGAGAATGACTTGCATAAGCTGCTCAACAGTGCGGCGCGCTTGACTTTGATGAGGTTCAGGGGTTAACCCCAGTAAGTCCACCACGAAGGTTCGATAGGCTTTGTGGAAATGTTCAAGGTCTTTGTCAGTAAGTGAGATTTGCCGATTGCGAAGCTGGTGATATCTCCGTACGCCTTCATGAAGGACGGCGAGCAGTCGCGGGGTATTAAAGTCATTGCTAAGGTGTGCGTATCCTTGTTGTTGCCAGTCGTTGACGTCGAAGCTGGAATTCCTACCTGCAGGGATATTTCCCCAGCCTTCGAGGGGTTCCCAAAGCCGTTGTAGGGCACGTTCAGTTCCTTGGAGGGCTTCTTCGGTGATGTTGATGGGGCTGCGGTAATGTGCTTGTAAGATAAATAGTCGGAGCGTCATGGGAGAATATGATCGGCTTAGCAACGGATGTGTTCCTTCAAAGAGCTCGGTTAGGGTGATAAAGTTCCCTGCACTTTTGCTCATCTTTTGGCCGTTGATCAGTATCAGATTGTTGTGCATCCAGTAGCGCACGGGATCTTGTCCATAAGCTCCTACAGCCTGTGCAATCTCGCACTCGTGGTGAGGAAACGTCAAGTCCAATCCCCCACCGTGAATATCGAAGGGGATGCCCAAATATTTAGTACTCATTACCGAACATTCCAGATGCCATCCTGGGAACCCTTCCCCCCATGGAGAAGGCCATCGCATGATATGTTGGGGTTCAGCCCGTTTCCAGAGTGCGAAGTCGAGCGGACTTCGTTTTTCCTCAACCCCTTTGAGTTCCCGGCTTTCCGCTAAAAGCTTGTCGATTTTTTTGCCAGATAATTGCCCATACGGATGATAGGATGCGTATTTGGGTACATTGAAATAAACGGATCCGTTCACTTCATACGCGTATCCGTTATCAAGGATTCGGCGAATCATCTCGATTTGCTCGATAATGTGACAGGTTGCTCGGGGCTCAATGGAGGGCGGAAGCACATTGAGTTGTTGCATCGTTTGGTGAAATGCTACCGTGTACTTATGGGCAACTTCCATGGGCTCAAGTCGTTCAAGGCGAGCCCGCTTGGCGATCTTGTCTTCACCGTCGTCGCGATCCTCTTCTAGATGCCCTACATCCGTGATATTACGTACATACCGAACCCGATATCCCAGGTGAATCAAGTAACGGAAAA
>CAYVLB010000031.1:0-17779 GCA_964452325.1 uncultured Sphingobacteriales bacterium
GACACCATGCCAATCAGCCCATAAACGAACCGGCGCTTCCGAAAAGAGGCCCATCCAAGTCCCACAATTGCAGAAAAATAAAATGCAGCCAAGGTGGTTCGTGAAACGGTAATGTGCATCAGGAATAATGCACTTATCGTTGCCAGCCAGTACCATTGTTTTCTTTCTATGAGTGCTCGTTGGGAAAGGATCAGAATGGCAGTTGCCATCATAGCTCCATAATAGATATGATGCGTGCCGAATGGAAGTGGAAAAGGTTTCGATTCGGCCATTTGTCGATGAATGGTCTCGGCATGCATGAAATAATAGACAGTGGCTATTCCAGCATACACGAGCATCCATACAGAAAATCCAATGGCAATACGATATTGCCATTTCCGAATTCGATCGGCATTCAGCCACAGTGCAAGTGGGACGCCAAGCCAGTATAAATAAAGCTGGGCTTTCTGCAAGAAAAAGGGGGTTGGATCATTCAGGCTGCGAAGCATCGCCCATGTAAAGTAAAGGAATGGAGGAACAAACAGGTGTGGTAATCTACCAAGTGATTTTGGGGGAATTCTAATGCCCAGCACAAGCAACAAAACAATTCCGATATTCTGAAGGGCAAAAGAGGTGGTAAGACCGACAATAAAAAAACCTATACCGATCCCAAAGAAAATGCTGCTTATTCGAGACACAAGAGGTTCTTAATCACCGGAATTTTATACGCCATAAATCCTTCGGCAGCATATCGATATCCCCAAATGCCAGTAGCATATGCCCGTCCTTCAATCACGCGGAGAAAGTCAGGATCAGAGATAAGAGTGGCTGAACGTGCGGAGTCGGTACGCCCCACCTGCGACCGATAGGTGCGTACTGCTTGCATCTTTCGGGCAAGGTAAGGTCGGATATCCACCAATAAATCGGGACGGCCAAAGTGGGCATGAAAATATCCTAACACAGTATGGGGGCGCCATGATTGGAGGTCTTCTGTGGTCTGAATGCGCCGCATACCCGCCCAGAAGACGGCTTCATTGACGAGACGGGCAGTTTTATCATGATCCGGATGACGATCGCCCGGCGCACTGGTAATGACAACTTGAGGACGACATCGACGGATCACTTCAACCAATCGAAGACGGTTCTCCCGGTTAACCTCGAAAAAAGCATCCGGTAGGTGTAAATTTTCCCGAAAGGTCACACCCATGATACGCGCGGCTTCTTCGGCTTCGGCTAAGCGCGTCTCAGCATCACCCAGCGAACCCATCTCCCCGGCGGTAAGCTCAACCAGTCCCACCCGTGCCCCTTGCTCGACGTGTTTGATAATCGTGCCACCACACCCCAATTCGGCATCATCCGGATGGGCCGAGACAACTAAAATGTCAACAGGTTGCATCAATGCCTCATTCGAAGAATACCATGCCAGATGCCTTCGTCGGTGTAAAGGCGATAAACATAGTAGGGCGCCCAATTCGACAAGTAGACCACATGATGGGATGAAGCTAAGCCAACCTGAGATACAATACGTCCATACACATCGGTCAGTACCAATAGCCCTTTGATGGGACGAACATGTCGGACCACAACCCGACCACCAGAAACAGCATATACACTTGGTTCCGGCAAAAACACCGAACGACGATCCGTAGTGAGCCCCCCCCACCGCAAATTGTCGATAAGGATCGAGTCGCCCACTTCGGAAGGGCTCCGTACCACAATATCAATCGAGAGTGTTACCACATCATGTGGAACAGGATATGATAACCACACCGTATCAGTCCGCCAATTGGAAGGATGGGAAGAAAGATAGCGCATGCCATATCCATATACCAGAAAAGAATCATTCAACACTTCACCTAATCGGACCCTTATCCATGCAGCGTAGGGAGAATCGATCCAAGACCGATAATCAAAAAGCAAATAACTCGGTTTGGGCACAAGCGGCTGTGAAAAAGTATGGAAAAGAAGGGCATATCCAACCGTAGTGTCTTCAAAGTCGAACGGCTCAGAAACTACTTTGAGGGCATAGTTTCCCACCGATGCAGAGGTTGTGGGCATCACAACCGGCGAAGGAACGTAATCAATGATTACTTCCGAATTGTTGGTGGTCCACCCGGTAGGCTCCAAATAAATAACTGGGGCGTCCCATAACTCAAATCCTCCATTAAAAATCGAGTGGTTATCGAAGTGAACACTATCAATCCACAATGTGCTACCCGTTTTGGGATGATAGCGAGTGGTGGACAGAAAAGCCAAAAAAACGGTATCCGGCGTACGGGACAACCAACCAATGGGAGCACTGTAACGCTGCCATTGGGAAGTGGTATCAGTAATAAGAAATGAACGGACGCCATTACCCCCCGGATAAGCGTCAATGGGGGCCCCGAACTTTTTCAGGACCATATAGACTTCGGCGGTGTCTTGTTGAGTGTAGGTGTATTTGTAGTAAAAGATGATACTATCAGGCGGTTGGAGCAAAGTATAAGGAGATCCACCCCACATGTCAGGAAAGGGATTACGGGCATCGACAATGCGTCCATTAAAAACGTTTCCATGTAGGCCAGTATCCTGAAGGAGGCTTTCCATGCGGGCACACAAATTGCCCCAGCGAGCATTCGAATCGGCTACAACCACTGGAAGATTATTGCGGGTATAGTAGGTATACCCCGTAGGACGGGGCGGCATAAAGGTCGTATCCCACATTTCGAAGCTACCGTTGGGAATGGCCGGTTGAACAAAGCCAATCACTGGAAGCATTAGAGATGTTAAAACACTGCCTATCCGAACCATACAGAGATAATCCCTTCGTTGATCTGCTTTGCAATAAAACATGTATTCATTCTTGAATTGCTCCTCGCTTTCAGCAAATTTATTCAGTTCAAACTCAACTACGGGATGCCAAGTATTTTATGAAGTTGGACGGATAAATGCCATTGGGGATATTGATGCAAAAATCGAAGGATGTGGGGCATCATTTTTTGACGTCGTCCCCATTCAGGTTGTAAACAACGTTTGACCGATGAGGAAATTCGATGTTCCCACGATCGTGCCCATTCTAAATCGTGTTGATTATAAACCACAATTTTTAGCTCGTCGGCTTGCTCAACCACCGTAGGAAGTGCAGGCTTAAATTTTTTGGGCGATAGGGTAATCCAGTCGAATTGACCCCGTAAAGGATATACACCCGATGTTTCGATGTGGATACGTTTGCGATGAGCAAGCCCTTTGGTCAGAGCACGAAGATCATGCATGGAAGGTTCACCACCCGTAATAACTACAATTGCTGGAGGCATCTTAAGGATTTCATTAACGATTTGAGGTACCGGTCGGTAGCTATGGTGGGGTATATCCCAAGAATACCGGGTATCGCACCAATGACATCCAACATCACAACCAGCCAAGCGCAGAAAAATCGCTGGATATCCAGCCCATTCCCCTTCTCCCTGAAGGGTCGGAAACAACTCTAAAACAGGGAGTTGCTGCATCATGTTTTATCGACGTCGGCGGGCAATTGTGAAGACATTCCACAACAAAGACGCTACCGTCATGGGCCCAACCCCTCCCGGCACTGGAGTGATGGCTTGGGTGCGTGGTGCCACTGAGGCAAAGTCAACATCACCTACCCATTGGTACCCCCTGGGCGATGCTACCCGATGGATTCCCACATCAATTACAACAGCCCCTGCTTTAATCATCTCACCAGAAAGCCAATGGGGATTCCCAATGGCTACGATCACCACATCTCCCTGGCGGATAAGCTGTTTCGCATCACGACTTCGGGAATGAACCAACGTAACGGTTGCATTGGCTGGCATCCCATGTTTACGTTGGAGCAGCATCGCCATCGGTTTGCCAACAATCAAGCTACGCCCTACCACCACACAGTGGCGTCCCTCCACGGCCACGTTGTAATGACGAAGTAGGCGTAAGATTCCTTGGGGCGTAGCCGGTAAGATAGCATCGGGATGTTCACGGAAGAGCTTCCCCAGATTCACAGGATGAAAGCCATCAGCATCCTTATCGGGCGACATCGTCAGGATGAGCCGTTCCAGGTCAAGGTGCGAAGGAATGGGCAACTGAAGAATATAGGCATCAACAGCATCGTTGTGATTGAGCTCATCAATCACATTTTCCACATGACCTTGATCGGCATCTGCAGGTAACGACACTTCATTGAATGAAAATCCTATTGATCGAGCTGATCTTTCCTTGTTGCGAACGTATAGTCGGCTGGCAGGATCCTCTCCAATTCGCAACACGCTAAGGTGCGGCGGCGCATGCCCAGCTGCAACCATTTGCTGGACGCCTTCAAAGATTTCATGGTGCCACGCTTTGGCAGCAATCTGTCCGTCAAGCAGTTGATATCCCATATTGATGCTTTGATGATTCATAACATGCCAGGGCCACACTCACGGCAACATTAAGGGACTCGGCCTGGGGATGCATTGGAATGCGGAATATACGGTCAACTTGTCGAAGCAGATGGTGTGGTAGGCCCGTATCCTCAGCACCCGCCAACCAAATATGGGGTTGGGATACGGGTATTCGATCGATTGAGTGCTCACCTTTAATGTCGAGGGCCCACGTTTCAATTCCTCCAGACCGAGCATACTCGATAGCGCGGGGAATGGAAGTAGTCATTGCAAGGTTCATTTTCAAGGCGGTCCCAGCACTGGCATGGATAAGGTCGTTTGAAAAACCCGGCATGCCATGTTGTGTCCATATTACACCCCGTGCTCCCAACGCAAAAGCACTCCGAATAATTGCTCCCAAGTTCCCCACATTCGTTACTTTCCATAGCATTACCCAAAATGCCCGATCATCCGCGGTTCGTGCAATGATTTCCTCGAAAGAAGGAATGGGCCGAAATGCAGTGAGGAGTACCACTTGTGTGGAACGTTCTTTGGTATATTGACGGAGACGTTGCGGATCCACATATACTACCCGTATTCCGACCGCATGAGCTTTCGCCACTATCCGCTCAACACGGGGACGGAGCGGATCGGTGGTCACAACCAGTCGAATGATGTCTCGGGGATTTTCAAGGGCTTCCTCAATTGCCCGAAGGGAAGTAATGACCAGCTCACTTGTTCGCATCAGACTCCATTGAGAAAGGAGCAAGGGTTCCGTCCTGCAAACGCCACACCTGGTCACATTGGCGGGCCAAGTCCTCGTTATGAGTGGCAATGATAAATGTAACTCCATATTCCTCCCGAAATTGACGAAAGAGCTGATGGAGTGTTATGGCATTGGCATAATCAAGATTTCCGGTAGGCTCATCCGCAAGAATTAATTCCGGCTGGTTGATTAGGGCCCGCGCCACTGCCACCCGCTGTTGTTCACCACCCGAAAGTTGACTGGGATAATGGTTGGCCCGATCCGCCACGCCCAATTGCTTCAGCAGCCGCCGTGCAAATGATTCGACATTGCTAACCGTTGGCGTACCCACCCAGGCCGGCATCATAACATTTTCGAGGGCAGTAAATTCTGGCAACAGCAAATGATCCTGAAAGATAAATCCCAGCCGCTGATTACGAAACCAATCCAGCCGACGACCGCGCAGCCTCCGAAGGTCTTCACCGCACACCATCACATCCCCTGCATCGGCAGATTCAAGCGTGCCTAATACCGCCAACAACGTCGACTTTCCAGATCCCGACCGCCCCATCACTGCCACAGTCATCCCCCGCTCCACTTCCCAAGTAATCCCATTGAGCACCTTCAATGACCCATACGACTTCAAAAGTCCCGCCACTTTTACGATTGGTTGCTTCATCAATGATATAAGAAATAATAGGCTTCCAGATTGTCTAAGTAGGCCCCGTCAAATCCGGCACGGATTATTTTCTGCAAATATGAGTCTTCTCCTTTCCAGAGAATGCGTTGCCAATCTTCATGCCAATATTCCACCCATATTTCGTCGGGATATCCTTCATAGCTTTTTTTAAGCCATTTAGGATGTCCAATTTTCCATTCGTCTTGCCAGTAGTAGCGCCACTTCTCAGCAGCACCAATGTTACAATAAGCCACCACCAACCGGTTTCCTCCATTGGCTTTTCTTCGGAGGGAAGCTATCTCTTGTGCTGAGAAGAGCGAGTCCTGCCAAAAAGCATCCATGATAATAAGGTCAAAATTGGTCTGCCGAAGTCGATCGAGTAGTTCGGAACGCCCCGAGAATGAATCGTAGCTAATAAGGTAAAGATAATTGCGTACTTGGGAAAGCTCCCGAATGTCCTGAGTATTTTCATATGGGATCGAATCGGGGATCGAGGTGTAGTAATAGTTCGACGGCATTCGTACAAAACATACAAACCCTTCATTCGAACACCGACGCAACACCTCTCTCTTCCAGTCCCCATTAGCAATATACTCTGATACAAAAACAGGCTTATGGGGTCGAATCTGACGAAGGGCGGCCAAGCGTTCTGTCCGTGGATGATAGGTACCGCTATATGTAACTTCTTCGGCGCCGACCGCACTGAGCGAGTTAAAATAGGGTTGGGCCCAGCCTCCCGCCGTATCAAGATCTTCAAAGACCAATTCTTCTCCATTTTGGGTAATCACTAAAAAATTTGGATGAACTGCCCGGGCCGACCTGGCAATGTCGACTACCAATTGCCGCATCCGTTGAGCGGCCGTATGGACTTTAGCGTCTCGGCCACACCTGATAAACATCATCACACCACCCCAACACAAAACGTGCACCGATCGAACCCAATTCAACCAATTTCTCATGACGAACTCAGGTCATTTGGTTCGTCGGGATACATATCGGGTTGTGCACGCCGGGCAATGCCAATACTAATCTCATACAACATAAAAAACGGAAGAAACAACAAAACCTGGCTCATCACGTCGGGGGGTGTGAGGGCAGCAGCCAAAATCAAAATGATCACTATGGCATGCCGTCGATAGGTACGAAGCGAATTCGCAGTGATCATACCCATCCGGGTAAGCGTATATACCACAATGGGCAATTCAAATACCGCAGCTGTCGCCAATACCATGCCACTGGTGGTGGATACGTAAGATTGCAATGTGATGATATTATGGACATGTTCGCTAACACGATAATGCGCCAAGAACTGCACGGCAATCGGAACCAACACAAAATATCCAAACAATATCCCCAAAAAGAAAAGCAGGCTTCCCCCCCACATAAAAACACGCCCCCAATGGGCCTCATTCTCCTTAAGGCCTGGTCGAACAAAACCCCATATTTGCCAGAGCACGTAAGGGAATGCAGTGATCAACCCAGCCGATACCGCCAGGATGATGTGTTGTACAAATTGCCCTGATAGGCGGATATTGGTGATCTTCAGCAAAGTACCTTCAAAACAGAAATTCGTTGATATACCAGCCCAAGAACCCAATTGACATAGCCATCGATACATTGGAAAATCCGGGAAAAGTGGTGCCAACACAATACGATCGAATAATATCTCGGGATTGAGAAACCAAAATACTCCCGTCAGGATGATAGCACCCACTGCCCGCAAAGCACGCAACCGAAGTTCATCCACATGATCCCAAAAAGTCATTGGCGATGAAGAAGTACGCATGGCCAAGGCAGCAACATCATCAGAAGGAGATGCAAAATAACACCGACAGATTTTACCTTTTGGTTAGTCCAAAACAGCATCCGAAGAAGTGGGATGTTCACCATCCTACCGTTGCAAGATAAAATGGGAACTAAGCATCTCACGTACACGGTAGGTAGTTACCCCCACTTCAATGTTGCCTTGATGGGCAATGGCAAGGTGTCCAGTTTCTTCAGATACCACCAGCGCAATGGCATCCGAATGTTCACTGATGCCAACGGCTGCCCGATGACGAAGGCCCAGCTGTGATGTGAGTGGCTGCTCAGTTAGCGGCAAAATACAAGCCGCACTTACCACCCGATTACGACAGATAATCACAGCCCCATCATGGAGCGGGCTTTGCTTGCAAAAAATTGTGGTGAGCAGCTCCGCAGACAACACCGCATCCAATCGTACCCCAGTTTCCACATACGAACGCAGCTCCGACTCAGTGCATATTACCATGAGCGCCCCCCACTTGCGACGCGACAACGCATTAAGGGCACGTGTGATCTGTCCAATATCCAGCTGATCCTCTTCCACACTTTGATAACGCCACTTCCAAGGACGCCACAATACCTGATGACGACCCCGCGATATATTGCGTCCAATCCATAAAAAAAAGCGTCGGATCTCTTGCTGGAAAACTATTAAAAAGGCAATAACTCCCACCCCAATGAACTGACCCAATACCGTCGAAAGAAGTCGCATGTCCAATGCCTTGACCACCCACCAGAACAAATAGAACATCAACAACCCAAAAAAAATGTTGATGGCAATCGTACCCCGCAACAGACGATACAACATATAGAGCAGTCCCACAAACAATAGCACATCGAGTACATCCAGAACCAAACGCAGCTCCGAAGAGGGGATCAGTAACATCACCGCCGGATTCATGCCTACAAACTTAATAGTCGCCGATAAGGACTTTAATCCCACCCACTAAGGAGCAAATCAACATTTTGAACAGGAATATTCCAATACCTTTGGAGTACGGGATGCGTAGGAATACCTTCATAGAGATATGTCCCCGCCCGCACCTCTCGGTGAAACATGATATACTGATTAAATGACGTGCTTTGCCCAAACTTCAATAGCATGGGAAAATAAAAGTTGCTCAACACTATCGATGCCGTAAATGCTACACGGGCAGTAATATTGGGCACACAATAATGAATGACCCCGTTTTCGATAAAAATGGGGTCATGGTGAGTTGTTGGACGCGAAGTGGCAAACGCCCCGCCATCTTCGATATTAAGGTCAATAATTACACTGCCTTCCTTGATACGCCGGACAAAGTCGGTGGGGACCACATAAGGCAGCCCTTCTGGACTTTTGTGGAATGCCCCCACAATTACATCGGCCGTCTCCAACGCCTTCAAAAGGGGGTCGGTATGAATTGTTGAAGTATAAACCGGCAAGGGCAAACTGTGCCGCAACTGACGCAAACGATACACCGAGTCGTCAAATACTTTCACCTCAGCCCCCACTGCTTGAGCTTGACGGGCAATTGAACGGCCCAATGCCCCCGCCCCCAAAATAAGCATCTCTGAAGGGGGCGCTCCCGCAATACCTCCCAACAAAATTCCCTTACCACCATGCACGTTGGAAAGCAGCTCCGCGGCTACGAAAATGGCCAGTTCTCCCCCCAATTCGCCCAACACTTCCATCAATGGATAAAAATCCCCTGGCGTATGAATGCGATCAATGGCCACAGCAGTCATCCCCTTACGCGCCATCTGCACAAACACACGACGCGACTCCCTGCCAAGGTCCAACATCGAGAACACCACCTGCCGACGACGAAACCAATCGACCTCTTCAACCGAGGGGAACAACACCTTGGCAACAACATCGGCCTGCCACACCTCCTGAGCACTATCGCATATTTCCGCACCCACTTCAGCGTATTCAATATCCCGAAAATTGGCTGTTTCACCAGCCCCCGCTTCCACTCGAACCTTGATACCAGACTGCACCAACATCTTCACCGAAGTCGGTGCAAGGGCTACGCGCGTTTCGCCTGGCCGCCGCTCTCGCGGAATCCCCAGCACAAACGTCCGATGCAATGGCACCGTTAGCACCGGCTGCTCCTGAGGAATAATATGCTCACCATGCTGGAAAGAACCCATAGCTGTCTACACTTAATCCAAGCATCCGGATGATAAGGCACAGCACTTGCCATGCAATAATATTAATTTTTCATCGGAAATGAACGTTTCAATGGTAACTGCCGGAATCCAATACATCGGACGGGCATATGACAGAAAGAGAGCCTGCGAAGAGTTGCGTGGGGGAGGCGCTACCGTGACCTGTGGTGCTGGGAAAAAATTAAATCGTTGAATACTTCCCCTCTCCCCAAACCAAATCAATGCCGAATCGGATATCACATGGGCCCATCCTCCCAGCCGATTGGAATCGTCCAGCAAATAATAGACAGCTTCAACATTCCCAGTGAAGCATCCCTGGCGAAAGGTATTGTTATTCATTCGAAAAACAGCCCGCGACCCTTGAATCTGGTGAAACAGCTCTGGAATTGGCATAAGCTGACGTATCCATACGCTATCATGGAGGATTAAGCTATCGGCTACGGTATTCCAAACCGCTGAGTCCGCCATTCCGACAAAATCAGCATACCGAACAACGACCGGGAAAAACTTCCAGATGCGGGCAGCAGTGTCGCCCCATATCGAATCAGCCACAATCCCAATGCTGTCAATCAGTAGACGTGCCGAATGATGAATCTTCCAAAAACGGCCGCCACCTTCCCAACCAATCACCGCTGCCCGAGCCCATAGGGTATCAGCACCTGTAACATAATGCAATAGCACATCTCCCCGCAGGTAACCCCTATCCGCTGTATTGGCAATCCAACCCGAATCTCCCACAGCAACCACACGCCCATTGGCTTGCGTCCAGCAAACATTACCAAACCATTGACTATATCCCAAACTATCATGAATGTACAAGCTGTCGGCAGCTACCAATCCCCCTACCAATTGCAAACACACACCACCGCCATAATACCCAACCCGACTTGCCAACGAATATGCCCCCCTCCCAAAATACAGACGCCCTCGACGCCCTTGAAAAGAACCCGAACGAGGAAACTTCACCCAGCGACTTGAATGATCATATTCAAGGGTATCAGTGTAAACTATCGCATCAGAAAGTATCACCTTAACACTATCTCGAGCCGTGAAGTGAGCACTTGCCAGACGAAGGAGACCCCATCGGGCAGCCAGTTGAAAGTCAGGATGACGAACCTCATAGGCAGCAGCGATTACTACCCTTTGATGCAGCATATCGACCAGAGCCCGTGATGTGCTTAATGACAGGGTCGGCGTTTGCAACAAGACGTTTCCATACAATGTGCCTTGCCGTGCTGCAGTCCAATAGTAGAAACTGTCAGCATCAACCCGTAGCGTATCATGAGCAATGAGTCGTACATTCCCCCACCCCGCAACTCGACGATGATCTACCCAACGTTGAATGCTGTCGGCCCGTAATTCCACTGCACCATGCCGAATGACTACATTTCCTATCAACACTTCAATGCGACGCCCATCTCGAAAGATGCGTTGCAAGCGGTCAGCATGAAGAATTTCCAATGCATGCTGAGCAAATGCTACACTGGAGAGCAGCCACCCCAACCATATTGCCCTACACCATAAGGCGATATATCGTATACGCACTTCCATAAGCCAACATAAACATATATACAAACTGAATGATCGTCCAACGCCATGAACGGTTCTCTTTGTAGAAAATAACTACTGTGCTAACGCATTGAAGAGCAAAGAGATAGAATGCCAACAGTGACAATACGGTAGCCTTCGAAAATACAAGACGCCCATCGGGATGCCGATCGTTACGTATGGCCTCAACAATTCCTGCTTCGGCATCGCTACCGTAGAGCGTAGCCAGGGTACCCACAAACACTTCGCGCGCCACAAACGAGGTCAAAATGGCTATATTGATCTTCCAATGGTACCCCAACGGATCGAACAATACATCCAACGATTTGCCGACTTGCCCTATGTAGCTATTTTCAAGCAATGCAGCTTCATATTGGCGTTGGATAACAGCATGCTGATCGGGCGGCGTTTCGGACCGAAGGGAATCATAGTAAGCATGGACAGCTTGCATCGCTTGGGGCGGCCCGTAAGAGCCTAAAAACCAGATGAGGATCGATACCGCAAAGATGACCCGCCCCGCCTCCCAAATAAAGCTGCGCACCTTCTCCCACGTTAAGTAAAAGGCATTGCGCAATGACGGCATGTGATAATCGGGAAGTTCCATGATCAGAAAATGATATCCTCCACCCTTAATAAAATGCTTCAGTACCCATGCCGAAATCAATGCAACCACAAACCCTGTAACATATAGTCCCATCAACGCCACCCCCTGCAAATGCACTATACCCCACACTGTTCGGTCTGGCACAATCAATGCAATTAACATCACAAACACAGGGATACGGGCAGAGCAGCTGATCAGCGGAATCACCAATGTCGTCAGGAGTCGTTGTCGACGATCAGGGATGGTTCGCACCGACATGATCGCGGGGATAGCACAAGCGGCCCCACCTACCAACGGCAATAGCGAACGCCCGCTGAGACCAAACCGCTTCATCAGATGATCCATCAACAGCGCAGCCCGAGCCATATAACCACTATCTTCAAGCACCGAAATCAAAAAAAACAAAATGGCAATTTGCGGAACAAACACCACCACGCCTCCCAAACCCGGCAGAATGCCTTCGATCCACAATTCCGCTAATGGCCCTGCCGGAAGCCAGTCGGCGCTCCACTCACGTCCCAATTCAAAAAAACCCTCTAACCACGACATCGGATACTCCGCCAAAGCAAAAATGGCCTGAAACACCCCAAACAACACCATGAAAAAAATAACAAACCCTCCCACTGGATGCAACGTGTAGCGGTCAATATGGCGAGTCAGCCAGCGCCTTGGCGGTGTAATCCGCCGAATGCATCGCCCCGCAATCTTCTTTAATTGAAAATGACGGGCCAGTACATCCTCTTGCTGAAGTTTCGAAATGTCTAAACGATGTTTTTGAAGCAGCCGCCGAATTGACTCCCGCTGCGTAGGCGTGAGCATATGTTCCTGTAGCAACGGGTTGATAAAAAACATTAAATAATAGGGCGGAAAAGTCAGGCCCGTCTGCGATTGCAGCTCTTGGAGGAAAGTCTGAGTTGGCAATGCCGGGCGAAAGAAACTTTTCCGGCGCCCCATCGGATAGAGTTGAAGAGCTTCAACTATAGCCGACTTCAGTGACGCCATCCCCCTCCCCTTTCGACCATGCACCACGACCACTGGAATCCCCAATTCTTCCGATAAACAACGAGGATCTACAATAATGCCCTTGTCTTCGGCAACGTCTTGCATGGTCAAGGCCAACACCACCGGAAACCCCAAATCCATCACTTGCGATAACAACAGCGATTGACGTTCCCATTGCGAAACATCTACCACACACACCACCACATCCGGATGCTCTGGATGTCGCTTATCCAGTAGCACCTCAAACACAATGGCTTCATCCCGCGACCTCGGAAATAAGGAATGCGTACCCGGCAGGTCAATATATTCCACTTCACCAAAGGGGGGCAGTTGTGCCGCTCCCACATGATATTCCACAGTGATGCCCGGGAAATTGGCCACCCTCTGATGAAGACCTGTCAAGTGATTAAAAATACTGGTTTTCCCCGAATTGGGATTGCCAATCAATGCGATATGCTTACGCCTACTCATGGGATCTAACAATGACAATACGGGCCTCCTCCTCCCGAAGGGCTAAAAGCATACCACTGATCTCAATCACCATCCTGTTCCCTTTTCCCAACTTCACATATTTCCGCACACGGGATCCTGGCAAACACCCCATCTCCAACAATCGAACCGTCAGCGGCGAACGTTCCAACCGAACAATCTCTGCCTCCACATCCAGCGGCAATTCCGACAAAACATATGTCCGCCCTTTGGGCACCCTAAACATTGTTACCTTATCAACAAAAGTAGCAATCACCGGGTAAGGAAATCGAGAAGCACAGGAAGTGTTGTAAAATTGCCCAGCAATGTCAACGGTATATCAGCAACCATGGCAAACAGTTGATCCCAATGAATGGGATGGCTGGCTCGCTCGGTCCCCACACGCTTCAATCTTTATGCAAAGCCGCTATCTTCAAGTGGTCATGCCGCAAGGCATGATTGCATGGATGGGCAATAAGCGGCTAAAAAACGCCCAGGTAGCAATGGTACTCCCCTACCAACGCCGATTTTGGGGCACCCTACCGGGAGCATGGGCACCACCATGGTGGCGATATGGAGGAATCTTGTGGAATGGTGATTACCCCCCATTGCGTCAACAAATACGCATATTGGAGCAAATGGCAAAAGTAGCCCGACAATATGCCGTATTCCACAACTGGACAGCCCATCCCCATTCAAATATGTGGTTACCGTTTCTTGATCAGGGGTTCTCCATCCAACCTCGATATACCTTTTGTCTTTCCATCCGCCCATGGAATGAAATGCTGGAGACCTTCCAGCCCCGAATGCGAACAACCATGCGCAAAAAACTGCCCCCAGGCCATTCCATCCAATGGATTGCACCTGACCAAGCCTTTCAATTTATCCAAGCATTCGGCCCTGAACGAGTGGGACTGCGCCCGAAAGCATTACATATACTACAACGCTTGGTACAAAGTCTGGGTAGTAATACCCCCCTCCATTCCGGGGCCAAATGCATCGGATATTTCGATCATCAAACCCTTCGTGGCATACTTATTGTCCTGCTTGACCAACAAACCGCCTATCAGATGCTTCCGGTAATACAAAGAGCACCCAATGTGGCCATCCATGCTTGGATGCTACGATGGCTCTGGCAATCCCTATATCGCCAAGGGTATCGAGAGTTTGACTTTATGGGAAGCCACCTTCGGGGAGTGCTTTCTTTTATCCTTAAATTTGCGCCGAACTATCGTAAATACTGGCATATCCGAAAAAACATATGGTTCAAGTAGTTGTTCTCAACCGAAACGCTTCGGTGCTGACGGATCGGTTAGCCTGGCTACGGGATGTTTCTCGACATCAAGACCGATACTTGTTTCGACAGGCCGTGCGGGATGTGGCAATGTGGATGGGATACGAAATCAGTAAAACCCTTCCGTATTTATCCCAAACCATCCAAACTCCTTTGGGCGTGGCTACCGAATGGGTGCTAAAACAGCCGCCAGTGCTGATTGGTATATTGCGGGCGGGCATGCCCATGGTCGAAGGACTCTTGAATGCTTTCCCAAAATCAGAGGTAGGATGGATAGGGGCATTTCGGGATTATTCCAACCATGATGAATTTGCAATCGAAACCCCCTACTGGGCGATTCCCCCATTGGACAACCAAACCGTCATCATCGCCGATCCCATGATTGCCACCGGGCAAAGTATGCTGGAAACCCTCCAACGCATCAGCGCCGAAGCTCCCCAACGTATCATCGTAGCCGGATTGATTGCCGCCACCCAAGGAATAACCCTACTTCAAAACCACTTTCCCAACATCGATATTTTTACCGCCGCCATTGATGATCAACTCGATGACAACGCATACATCGTTCCCGGGCTGGGAGACGCTGGAGACCTTGCATTCGGACCCAAGAAATAATCTAATAGCATCTTTGCATGTGGGAACAGGTGATTGAAGTTATAACTGTCCTGGGACTTGCGGCCACGAAGTATCTGATGGGGGTGATGATGGCTATCGTGTTTGGAATGCCCTTATGGCTGGGTTTTTTGCTGACGGTAGGAGGAGGACTCATCGGTGCTGCCTTATTTGCCCTGTTTGGGGAAGTCATCATGTATGGGTTAGGCTTTGTGAAAAAAAAGGATGAAGACAAAATCCGCATTAACAAAAATATCCGTCGAATCGTTAAAATTCGACGAAGATTTGGAATGTGGGGAATTGCATTGCTTACACCCGTATTACTCACAGTGCCAGTAGGGGCAATGGTGGGCATTGTGATCGAACCGAGAATTCGCGTCTTGCTTAGTTATATGGCGGTATCCTTTGTGGTGTGGAGCGCACTACTATTCGGGGTGTATATGTTTTTAGGCATCAATATCCCCGAATTGATAGAACAAACAATCTACCAGCTTTTCGGGGGTTAATGAACCACTTTAAGGAATGAGCAGAGACGCATCACCGTAACTAAGGAAACGATATCCCATCTGGAGGGCAGTTTCATATATGGGACGCCAGTTGCCCCTTACAAAGGCATCAACCAACAACAAAAGCGTGCTACGTGGAAGATGAAAGTTGGTAATGAGCGAATCGACGGCCCGAAAATCGTACGGTGGAATGATGAAAAGGCGCGTATGACCTTCAATGGCTGAAATCCCCTCACGATCCATTTTTTCAACCAACATATGCATTGCCTCTCGGAAGGATGGCCCTCCCTGCCGACGATCCGCATACGGGAATCGTCCGATTACCAACGGAGGCATCGGATCAGATGACCGCAATAAAGCCATGAAATGCCGAGCATACCAATAGAGGCTTTCGAGGGTGCGTACCGCAGTAGTGCCCACTGCGGTAATGTGTTGAGCTTGGGCCAGCTGCCGGATGGCCAACCGCGATATACGGATCTGTTCGGAATGCATGGCATGACTGTACGGATCATGACTGCGGATGGGCTGGAAGGTGCCAGCCCCCACGTGAAGAGTTAGTTCCACTACGACAAACCGGTTACGCAACTCTGCTAATAACGATTCAGAAAAGTGAAGGCTCGCCGTAGGTGCAGCTACGGAACCCGGCCATCGGGCAAACACCGTCTGATAGCGGTGACGATCAACGGCTTCATCGAGCCGATGAAGGTACGGCGGCAAGGGAATGCGCCCGAAAACATCTAATATCTCTGCAAACGACTTTTCAGGTGGCACCCATTCGAAACGGACAATAACGCCGTGATCAACTCGTTTTTCCAGATGTGCTGTCAGTTGCCAGCGATGATGATGTTGGATAAGCATTCCTTTCCATCGGCGAAGGTTCCTCACCTTACACAGCCACCGGACGTTTCCTTGCCGTTGTAATGCCTCTTCCAGCGGCGTTGAGGGGTCCGATGGCCCAAGGAAGAATATCTCAATCAGGGCACCAGTACCTTTCCGAAAAAAAAGCCGAGCAGGTATGACCCGCGTGGTATTAAACACCAACGTCGCAGACGGCTGAAGCAGTCTCGGAAGCTCTCCAAAGTGATGATGGCTGATGATCCCCTTTTTCCATACCAGCAGCCGTGCCGAATCGCGTGATGACAGAGGATATCTGGCAATGCGCTCCTTAGGTAGGTTATAGTGATAGGCAGACAGATCGAACGACAAGGTCATTTCGTATCAGAATCCGTCAGCGGATAAAGAATGGGACGGGACGGAACAGCATCGGTTTCGATGACGGGGACCATGAGGGCTGTCCAATAGAGGCCGTCCGGTAGTTCATTGGGAAAGGCAGCCAGCTCAGTAATGGTATGGGTAGAAGGATTTACTCCCAAAAATGCCCGATGGGCTGAAAGTGTTTTGCTGTGTTCACTGTCGATACTGGGTAGGTTGGTAATCAAATGATTTAGATGCTTACCCAAATAGGCAGCAACTTCTGCGGAAAGGAATGGTGGACGTCGGCCGGTAAAATTCACCGGAGGCGAAGGAAGGTTCACGACATTAATACCCGCACCCCGCACATGCGGCATTTCAATTGCCTGGCAAAACTTCGGTGACAAATGGCGCATTTCCACAGGACGGTCAAACGGCACATCGAAACTCCACACCACTCCTATAAAAAGCCAGGGCGCCCGAACCTCGGAAATGTAAAAAGGCTCCGGGTGAATATGCCCCCAACATTCGGTATGGGTGCCGTTTCCATGAGGTACCAAATGAAGTATTTCAACATTGCAAGTTCCCCCTTCCCGTACCGAT
This sequence comes from uncultured Sphingobacteriales bacterium, assembly GCA_964452325.1. Taxonomy (GTDB): domain Bacteria; phylum Bacteroidota; class Bacteroidia; order JAADEI01; family JALVCQ01; genus JALVCQ01. Next base: position 17,541 of record CAYVLB010000031.1, read on the forward strand.
CCCCGAAACCCTTCCGTTTCGAAGACTTCAAATTGAGGCGTCGGCAAACCAAATGCAATGGGCGAACCCGAACGACGCACTGGCCAGCTCAAGTCGATCGGATGATGTAAATCGATCGTATACGGTCCGTATTGAAAATTCCACGCCATGGAAAGGCAAATCTGTTAAAAATTAGGTGACAATAGATACTTCGAATAAAACCGATTGATAATATCCACAGCTTCCACCGGCGTGTCCAC
>CAYVLB010000032.1:0-17514 GCA_964452325.1 uncultured Sphingobacteriales bacterium
AAATAATCACTGATGCTTTTACCATCATAAATTCGGGATGGCCATATCGACCACCGATGCGACCAAACATATTGGGTTCGGCTGCCCTGTTCAGCACCTGGGCCGGAATGAAGAACGATCACAGCATCGACATCGCCATCATTATCGTTATCAAAAAGTGTCCAATCGATGCCAGCCGATTCTGCTGAATCAATGGCTTCTCGGACAAGGTCATGGGCAGCTGAGTTACCGTTATCCCGGCCATATGTTTGATAGCCGTTTTTGGCTGAGAACCAACCATAGACATAGAATTGCAAAGTGAGTTGGCCGTAGGATACTTCCAAGTAGTAATCTTTAACACTTCCAGTGCCGCCGTAGTTAGTTTGATTAAAGAGGCTATCGAAATCTGCTACAGAGAATTGATGGGGCAAGTCAGGGTATTCAATTAGGAGGACGGGGATTTTTACTGTACCAAAAGCAGGAACGTCACGGATTCCTTCCACATTATGCCATTGATGGAGGAGCTGTTTAGTAAGTTCGATTTGCGTAGGATGGTAGCGGAGTTGGTGGGGGATCTTCTTCAACCATTGTTTTTCCTGGGCAGTGCGGAAAGGTGGGTCATGCGCCAATACCGACGAAGGAATCAACATCCCGGATGGTGATTGTATTGCGTAGTAGTATCCGCCGTCATCGGGGTTTCGAAGTACGGTATAGCCGTCTAAGGTCCGAGTGTATGGCTCATAAAGATCCCCCTCTCCCTGGATGGTGAGGCGACTACCATCGGGCTGATCCACCACAACAGGGTCCGGTGAGGCAATGCAACGAGACGGATATTGCTGAGCCATGGCCCAGCCCCAAAGAAACAAGCCGATAGTTTGTACAAGATATTTCATTGTGAATGAGTTTTTGAATGCCTACGTCGCAAGACTTCACGAAAACGAAGGTATCTTTCGTAATCGTATAATTTAAGTTTTTCCAGTTTTAGCTCATCGATTTTGGCAGGTCCATACCGAAGGTGTTTGGGCAGTTTTCGTAAAAAGCGTTGTTCTTTTTCGTCTCGATACGCGGGAGGGTGAACGCGGACTTTGGAAGGGACAAGATCATCACCTTTTCGAGTGGCATAACACCACTCACCGGCAGCGTTGAGAACAATCGTATATCCATCCACTGTTTCGGTATAACTGATGTAGTCATCTTCTTGTATAGCTATTGCCCGAAACGGAATCCCTTCATAGGTCTGAAACAGGACAATGGTATCCCACTGGGTTTGTGCCATGCTCCAACCTGAAATCATTATAGTCAGTGACAATAACATCCAATATTTCATGGCCGATCATCTGGTTGTTCGTATGATGGGGTTAGTCGGCATATCTGTTGAAATACTTTTTGGGCTTCGAGATGCCCAGCATTTGCAGCTCGTTTGAGATAGATGCACGCCTCATCTCGTTGCTGGAGGGCCAATATCCGTCCCATGTAATAATTGGCCTGAGGGTGTTGGGGATCTTGCTCAAGAAGAGGGATAAGGGTCATCACTGCCGAATCCATTTTATTTTCCAACTGGTAAAGATACGCCAATGATAGGTAAGGTAGTGATAGGGTAGAATCTGCTGCGAGGGCATAACGATAATATTTTTTTGCCTTATTGGATTTTCCTTGATACCGATAGGCATCAGCAAGGGCCAAATAGGCCTGAGGATCGCCGGGGTAATAAAATAGAAAGGTGAGCAACGCAGTGACTGCGCTGTCATATTGTTTCTTGAGGGCATAGGCAATTCCACGGTTATACATCGCATCGGGGTTAAGATGGTCTTGTTGGAGTACTTGCTGGATGTATCTCAATGCACTGTCCGGATACCCACGTTGAAGGTACTCGTAAATAATAACCGTACGGGGTTCGATGGCTGTATCACTGACATGTGCTGCTTTCAAATATGCCCGGAAGCTTTTCTCGGGCTGGCCGGTAAACCGATATAGGCGTGCCAAGACAAGGTAGTCGTGATAAAGCGGATTGGGGTGAAGATTAAGAATTTGTTGAGCACGCTGCAGGGCGGAGTCGTATTGTCCTTGAGCCCAAAAGGTTTCGACCATAAACCGCAACGCGTTATATTCGGTGGGATCTTTGGAAAACGCCATGCGGAGGTCTTGTAAAGCGTCCGAGTATTGGCCACTCATCAGGTAAGATGCCCCACGCATCGTATAAGCACGGACTAATTGTCCTTCCGATCGGTGAATGGCATGAGAGAAGTAGCCTACAGCTTCATGGTAATATCCTTGCACATAACGGAGCATTCCTCGTTGGAATGCCGCCTCGGCAGAAAGGGTATCGTAGAGGGGCTGGGCAACGAGGTTCAAACTAATCCACCCAATAAGCGGCCATCCCAACCGAATGTTACGCCATGCTTTCTGCATATAGGGGAAATTGGGCAGTGAGGCGAAACACTTCCTGACGTACGTTTCGAATGGTCAGTTCATCTTCAGGGGTCCGAACAATTCGATCGATCAATTCGGCAATTTGCTGCATTTCTTGCTCTTGCATTCCGCGGGTGGTAAGGGCTGGGGTCCCGATACGAATACCGGATGTCACCATGGGTGACTGATTATCATTAGGTACCATATTCTTATTAACGGTAATACCGGCCTTTTCCAATGCTGTCTCTATTTGCTGTCCTGTGCGTCTTTTGTTGCGCAGGTCAATGAGGAACAAATGATTGTCAGTCCCTCCAGAAACGACGTGATATCCCATATCCATAAAAGCGGCTGCCATTGTTTGGGCATTGCGAATAACCTGCCGGACATACTGGGTGAATTCATCGGTGATCGCTTCGGCAAAAGCAACGGCCTTAGCGGCAATAACGTGTTCGAGGGGTCCGCCTTGAGTTCCTGGAAATACTGCCGAATCGAGGATGGACCCCATCTTTCGGACGGTCCCTTTGCGAGTGGTGATTCCAAATGGATTGGGCACATTTTTACCAATCATAATCATACCCCCTCGGGGCCCCCGCAAGGTTTTGTGAGTTGTAGTGGTAACAACATGACAATACTCAAATGGATTAGCTAACAGGCCTTTGGCAATGAGGCCTGCCGGATGAGCAATATCTGCCACCAACACCGCTCCTACCTCATCGGCAATGCGACGGGCAATGGCATAATCCCAGTCGCGAGAATAGGCGGATGCCCCCACGATAATCATCTGCGGTTTTTCCTGCAATGCCAGGGCCTCCATTTGTTCGTAGTCAACATATCCATCATCTGGGCGAACCCCATAAAAGATCGAGCGATACAGTTTGCCAGAATAATTGACCGGCGATCCATGGGTGAGGTGCCCGCCATTAGATAAGTCTAGCCCAAGAATGGTGTCTCCCGGGCGCAGGAAAGCCAACATCACTGCTGCATTGGCTTGGGCTCCCGAATGGGGCTGCACATTGACCCATTCCACCCCAAAGAGTTGTTTGGCACGTTGTTGGGCTAATTCCTCCACTTCATCGACATATTCACATCCGCCGTAATAGCGCTTGTGGGGTAAGCCTTCTGCATACTTGTTGGTCAGCACCGAACCCATCACTCGCATCACTGCGGGGCTGACAAAGTTCTCGGAAGCAATGAGTTCCAATCCTTGATTCTGGCGTTCTTTTTCCTTGTTGATCCAATGATCAATCGCCTTATCGTGCAAAAGGGGCCACGGCATAGCTTTTTGCATCATGATTTCGGCAAACATAGCGGATAAGAAGCGAAACCTGTCTAAATCCTAATAGAGTTCTTCCAACGGCATCGATAGGAAGCGTCGAACGGCAAAGAAAGTACTGATACCGGAAATCAGCATTCCCAATACGGGGAGTACCAAGCCAACGATTCCTAAAAGCACAATGTGCTGATAAAATACTGTGGCCAAATCTGGAATCCATTGGATCAACAGATGAATCATGGCCAGTATGAATAAATCGGCCAACAGACCCGCCACCACGCCTATAAACATCGAATGAATCACATAGGGGCGCATAATAAAAGCAAGGGTTGCCCCCACCAGTTCCATCGTACGCACTACAAAGCGATCACTGTAGAGGGTGATGCGCACGGCATTATTAATCAGGACCCATGATATGAGGAAAAACAGGAGTGCCAATCCTCCGCCTCCCAACAGCACCCATTGGAAATAGGTATTCAACTTATTTAAGAGGTCACGTTGATATGTAACTTCCCGCACATGGGGGGAGGCACGAAATTGATATGCCAACGTATCAAGATAAGAAAGGCGCAGGTATTCCGGCTCAAAATATATATCCAGCATGGGGGGGAACGGATTGTATCCCAATATCGAGTCAATATCCGTTCCCACTTCCGATTCCATAAAGTTCAAGGCATCTTCTGATGAATAAAATGCTATTTTTCGCACGCTGGGCATGCTTTTCAGTCGAACTTCCCATTGAAAAATTTCATTGGAAGGTGTAGTGGGACGGAAGTAGACGTTCATATGGATTTGCTGCTTAAATTGCTGCTTGAGGTTCCATATGAGGGCGCTTCCCATCAGCACTCCACCTATCATGTACAGCACCGCAGTGATGCTAAGCATCATCGTCAGATGAATTCCTTTAAACCGGAAGCGCACGCTTATATTTCTTTTTCAATGGAATGAAAGACAATTCCTTCTGCATGGAGTTGGCGTAGTACGGGCTGATAAATTTCCGGCACATTGGGTATGTAGAGGCCACGTAATCGGATGTGGTTTTTCAAAAAAAGATCGACCGCGATGGCCAGGGGCAATCCAACAGTTCGGGCCATGGCCGTGTGATGGGCACCCTTTCCCTTCAAAAACATGTAATTTTTTTTCCACAATTTCCGGCCATTCAATTGATAGCGAAAGAGATGTACCATCACAATCATATCGCAGTCGGTAGGTTCCATTTTCCACCTCGACTTAAGCAAATGTAATAATACCTGCGCTGGCGAATAACTACCCTCGAGCTGCATCGGATCCTCTGAAAACAGACCAGCCCATTGGAGCATTTCAATGATACGATGGTCAGGGGGTATCCCCAGAAATCGGGCTACTTGAATAACAAGGGGGGTATTTGTCGGATCGGATGGCAAAAACGATCGAAGGAACGATGCGGGGGAGGTATCAGCGATGATTGGTATTTCAAGGGAATTATTGGTCAGTCCCAACTGTACCAATGCGTCCCATCCAGCCGAGAAGCCCTTTTTCCGTAGGGTACCTCGAATAAGGGTTTGTGCGGAATCTAACCGAAAAACGGAACGATATTTCAGGGAATCTCGATTAAAGTAAGCTTCGAAGTGCCCCAATTCAGGAATGTAAATATCGTCGAGGGTACGAAAAAGCCGATGATAGGGAACGATATGAATTTGTCCTTTACTTAGAAAAAGTGCTCCGTCTTTTCCCGCAGTTACTACGTTGTGGGGGTTCCATGTGAACTTATAGTGCCAAGGGTTATTATCGGACTCTGGGGCAATCAGTCCGCCGGTATAGGTTTTGAAACTATATACCCATCCTCCTTCCGCTTGAATTCGGTCGATTTCCTCTTGTGCTGACATATGGTCGATGCCGGGGTCAAGTCCCATTTCTTGAAGGAAAAACAACCCTTTTTGAGCGATTTCTTGGGCCCGATGTGCCAAAGTATCTGAGAGATAGGACGCTGTGAAAAAATGGCGACGCAGTTGAAGGCAGCACTCCCATATCGGGGAATGCATATGGGCAGGAAGCATGGATACCACCACATCATGCGCATCAATCAATGTACAGCGCAGCTTTGGATCACGCATATCGGCAAGTAGGGTATAAACACGTGGGAATGCCGCATTCACCATTGCCAGGCGGTCGTCTGAAATGTCCACTACGGTTAGCCTGTAATTTGATCTGCTTGCCAAATAGTCAATGAGGTAATAGGCAGATTGGCCCGCTCCAATGATCAGGACAGCTGGCATATATTCGTATCGATTTAGAGGTTTAAGAAGATTACTTGTCGGGGGGAAGGCGTTGGGGGACGCCAACGCAGTTGACCATTGCTAACTTTAAGGGGAAGGGCAAAATTGCGTTCAAACAAGCCTCCAGTTCCCAGCCCTTGCGGCATCTTCGGTTGGAGGGTGGCGGTCCACTGGGCAATATAGGCCAGCCCTAAGTTCGATTCAAGGGCAGAGGTTACCCATCCATCGCTACCCATTGATCGGGCATGTTGAAGCAGTTCAAACGCAATATCCACTCCACCCAACAGGGTGGGTTTGAGCACCACATAGTGGGGGCGAACTGTGGAGACAATTGTTTTCATCATTTGCAAATCGGAAGCCTTTACCAGCTCTTCATCCAAGGCAATGGGAATGGGAGTGTGACGCACCAGATCCGCCATGGCTTCCAACTGTCCAGGGGCAATTGGCTGTTCGATGGAATGCACATCAAGTGCTGCCAATTGTTCAAGATATAATAGGGCCAGATTGATGGGAAAGGCCCCATTGGCATCAAGGCGCAACGTAAATTCGTAGCCATACTTTTCGCGCAGCCGTTTTAGAAATCGCATCTCTGATTCGAAGTCGGCAGCACCTACCTTGATTTTGATCGTCGTAAAGCCATCTTCCAATCGTTGTGCCACAGCCTGTTCCATGTGTTCAAAGGTATCCATCCAAATCAGTCCATTGATAGGTATTGAACGACGTCCTTGCAAAAAATCGGAAGGGAACCATTCTAAAGGATGATCTGCTGCTAAACTGTGTAATGCCATCTGGATACCGGCCCCAATTCCGGGATATTGCTTGAGCACAGGTTCTTTAAGCACACTATCTACATCCCCTTCTCGGCACCAACGCTCCATGAGCTGGCATGTCACCGCCTCAATCGAAAAGGGTTCGTCCCGACTCAACCCCGTAATCCACGACACTTCTCCCCACCCCTCCCTTTCCCTTTCTTTCACATAAATCACCAAAAACGGCTTGCGATTGAACGTATCACGCGATGTACGTATGGGATGCTTAGACTGAAGCACCATCGGGGAAAGGACAAATTGGCGATTCACCCCCAACTCATTTCAAGTGGTCGGGCAAAGGTAAGTGAAGTAACAAGCAAGAATCATTTCCAACACGTGCCCCCCTCCCCCCTACCCTTATGCAAATGATACAATTGATACCGCAGTGTGCGGCAAGAAAAGTTGCATCTGAAAAGGTATCTTAGCGGCCCATTTTTTGATGCATGAAAACTCCCTTTCGTTCTCGGATTGGTCGAGCTGGAATATTGCTTATTCTGATGGGGGCAGTATATATAGGCGCTCCACAATCAGAACCGATGGGGGCATGGTCGCTACTTCCACCGCTGATCGCAATTGGTGGAGCATTTTTCTTGGGGGAAGTCATTATTGCCCTTGTGATGGGTGTATGGATAGGGGTGTGGCTAATGGAAGGGGCATCGTTTGTCGGATTCGGAGGATCGTTTTTACAAGTGTTTGACAACTACCTAATACCCGTATTGCACGATACATCTCACCTAATGGTAATCGTGTTTTCGTTGTTCATATCAGGGACGGTAGGTGTTTTGAAGGATTGTGGAAGTTTGTCAGTGATGGCTGCACTTTTTCGGCGGTGGGCTCGGACCCGACGCCGTGCGATGGCCAGCGGATATTTACTCGGAGGGGCGGTGTTTTTCGATGATTATGCCAATACATTGATTGTGGGCAATACCATGAAAGGCATCTTTCCTCGCTTTCGAATCTCTCGCGAAAAATTGGCGTATATCGTTGATAGTACTTCAGCACCCGTGGCAGCAATTGCACTGGTTACTACCTGGATTGGAGCGCAACTGGGATATATCGATGAAGCCTTACGTCAGATGCCAGACATTACCATGGGTAGCTATGGGATTTTTTTGGCTTCATTACCCTATGCATTTTATCCGCTATTGACGCTTTGGATGGTTGGCTTGCTGATATATACCCAGCGGGACTTCGGCCCCATGTGGGATTATGAGCGGGCAGCGTGGACAGCTAAGATCGAACAAGATCATTTCGAGGAATCGCTAACCATTCGCCGGCGAGAAGTGGTCATTGCCATATCCCCCATTCTAATTCTGGTACTGGGAACGATAGTGGCACTTTGGTATACTGGCAGCATGGTATCGGAAAAGGGGACTGGCTGGCGTTATGTATTGGAGGTATTTGGTAATGGAGATGCGTATCGGGGGCTGCTATGGTCATCCGCAATAGCCGCAACTGTATCGATGGGATTGGCGGTGTTTTATTGGAAGCGGACCGTCCAGAATGCCTTCGCCTCCTTTTTCAAAGGAATGGGCACCATGCTACCGGCAGTGGCTATCTTGGTCTCTGCATGGATGCTGGGGAAGGTAATTGACGAGCTACAAACGGCTCAGTATATAGTATCGGTGATGCCGCATGATCTGGGCATTCATTGGTTGCCGGCCATTTTTTTCATCATGTCTGCTATCACTTCTTTTTCGACAGGCTCAAGTTGGGGAACAATGGCCATTATATACCCTATCGCCTTGCCTATAGTCTATGTACAAGGCAAGACATTAGGGATACCAGTTGAAGAAATCGTTCCCCCGTTGGTGCACACCGCCTCGGTAGTATTGGCAGGATCGGTATTTGGGGACCATTGTTCGCCCATCTCGGATACGACCATTTTGAGTGCGATGGCATCGGACTGCGAGCTGTTAAGTCATGTCAAAACGCAACTTCCTTACGCTTTAACGGTGGGATTGGTGGCATTGATTATTGGACATGTTGGTGTGGGGGCAGGCCTACCATGGTGGGTAGCATGGGGACTGGGGGCAGGGGTTTTGGGAGTGATCGTTCGATATTGGGGGCATCGCATAGATGATTCAATGGGAGGAACAGGTGGTGGGTTAGGAAGATAGCAGATTCAGAACGCGATGTATCACCGGTAGGTAACGTTCGTAGTGGAAATGCTGTTCGCCAAATCGACGGCCTTCTTGGCCGATGCGTTGAAACCGGACATATTCAGCATAACGCTTGCGAATGGCATTTTCAAGGGCTGTTTCATTATCCGGTGGAATCATCCATAAGTGACGTTGATGGGTAAACCACCGGGGGATATCACCCACTCCGGTGGCAATGACTGGATTGGCCGTTGCCAGATATTCACTGAGTTTGGTAGGGAAACCGTACCTGCTGGCCGGCACATCGCGTCGATTCATCAAAAGGGTGTCACACTCAGCCAATCGCAAAGGGAGGTCAGCATTGGGAATGCCGATTTGAAAATCGACAGCGTGGCTTAACCGATAACGCTCCACCCATTGGCGGATTCGCCGTATTGCCGGGGAATATCCAATCAGAGATAAGCGCACACGGGGCATGGTATTATGAAGCCGCAAGAAGGTTCGCAAAATGCCATCAATGCCATCTTTGGAACTGAATGCTCCCATATATCCAATGCGGTATTGCGGCGGACGCTGAAATGGCACCGGCGTGAATCGGGAATAATCCGCCATAATTGGTAAGTGTAAAATAGGGCCATTGAAATTGCGAAAACGTTGTTCGAGGGCGGTAGAAATGACCAAGAGCGCTTTGGGACCTCGAAGGATGCTTTCTTCGTATTGTTTTGCTAACCAATTGCTGAGACGTTCTTTCCATGACCGAAAAGGACGGTTAAGAGCAGCATGTAGCTCGGTTTTTTCAACCACAAAAGGACGTCCACTTCGCCGCAACACCTGCAACACAGGCTCGAGAAAGTAAGGAGTCGAAGCGTATACATAAAAGGCATCGAAGTGGTCAATCTCTTCCGGGAAAGACCGACCAATCGTTCGGAAATAAACAAAGTAATCGTAGAATTTTACCCATCCACGTCGGCGTCGGATCAGTCCCCCTACATAACGATATGGGATGCCCTCTGGAGACCTTCCCTGAAAAGTTGAAGGCATTCGAACATACGGTGAAGGCAGGGTCACCAAAACCGTAGGACGTGCCCCGAGTCGCTGCATCAACTGGGCAATGTACCTAACGCGTGCAGTGGCACCGATTCCTTCCGGAAAGCTACCTGAATAAATAATTCCAATACGCACCCCAGAGGCAATCTAGGCCTTAATGAGCCAACGCCACAAAGTCTTCCACGACGGCTTAGTACCATATACGAGCAATCCGACACGAAAAACCCGGCCTGCCACCCATACCATGAGTACTGAAGTAGCCAATAAAATTCCAATTGACAACACAATTTGCCATACTGGAACCCCAAATGGGATCCGAGCCATCATTGCGACTGGCGAGGTAAACGGGATCATCGACATCCAGAAGGTTGCCCCCGAATGTGGGGAAACGTTAATGGTTGTCATCACTGATATGAACCCCAGCAGTATGGGAAGCATCAAGGGAAGGACAAACATTTGGGAATCACGCGGATCGTCGACAGCAGCTCCTACAGCTGCAAACATCGCTGCATAAATAAAAAAGCCACCCACATAGTAGAATACAAATGCAGTGATAATGGTCTTCCAGTCGGTTTCATAGATTAGGGCACCAAGTGTGTTCATAAGTCGTTGGGCTTGGGGAGAAATATCAGCCCCGCCCATTGCACCCATCGATGGCGAAGAGGCCCCCACACTGGCCAAATCGATTCCCATCGACACACTCAACACCACTCCAGCCCCCATACTAATTAAAAACACCAAAATTGCCCACATCAGATATTGAAACAATCCCACCAGACCGATACCAGTGATCTTACCCAACATCAGATGAAATGGACGCACCGCCAATATCAGCACCTCAACGAGTCGGTTTTGCTTTTCTTCCTGAACACTGTTAAGCACCACGCCACCATACCCAGACAAAGAGATATATATAAGGATGCTGGCTGCCATTGCCAGGACATAGCTAAGCCCGATTCGGGCCTTCTTGGTGCCAGTCTGAGTAACAACCGTATGCACAATTCGGATTTTGGGAGAGAGTTTTACGAGCTGATCGGGTGACAATCCAAGGGCACGGGCACGTTGCCGCCGTAATACATCCTGCAGAAGATTTTGCAGTTCTTTAATAGTCTTCATGCCCAATTCTTTGGCAGAATAGATCTTCACCTGAGGCTCTTCCATCACATTGAGCATCGGCCTAATATGGAGAATAGCTTGTTGCCTCGCCTGTGAAATCGCTGACCTTAAGCGGTTAAATTGGGCAGAATCATCAATCAGATGCAATTCAATATTGCTGAGCTTGGCAGTAGCTAATGCTTCTTCAAAGACACCACTCTGGTCGTAGATGTAGAGGTTCGTCTTCTCGATCGTTGAAATAGCTAAAATAGCTGGAACAGCCATTAATGCTAAATATATAAGCGGTCCCAGCAAGGTAATGATCCAAAAGCTTTTTTTTCGGATCCGTTGGATAAATTCAAACACGATAATCAGGCGCAATTGCCTCATTAGACGTACGGTTTGCAAGTTTGATAAATATGTCATGTAACGAGGGAATCTGCTCGGCGATGCGTCGAATGTGAACCTGTTCGTGGGCCAGTCGTTGCAACAGTTGCGGCAATGCCTCTACCGATTCCAGCTCCACAATCAAGCGGCGCCCCCGTCCTTCAGCCATCGACTCAACGATATGCCACGGTCCTTCCGGAAAGGCAACCTGGTCTCCTTCCACCACCACCTCATACCGATTGGTACGATATCGGTCTTTAAGCTCATGCTTGGGCTCATCAACCAATAGCCGAGCAGCATTAACCAAGAGAATTTGTTCGCACAACTCCTCAACTTGTTCCATTCGGTGAGTTGAGAAAATAATGCACTTGCCCTCGTTGCGCAGACGAAGAATTTCTTCTTTAACCAGCTCGGTATTGATTGGGCCAAACCCCGTAAATGGCTCGTCGAGGATAATAAGCTCAGGGTCGTGCACCACCGTAAGAATAAACTGCAGCTTTTGCTGCATTCCTTTTGACAATTCATTGACGCGACGGTTCCACCACGACCGGGCCTCGAACCGATCAAGCCACCACTCCAAGCGACGTCGGGCTTCGGATCGGTCAACCCCTTTAAGTTGGGTCAGCAACATCAGCTGCTCACCTACCTTGTACTTTTGATATAGTCCCCGCTCTTCGGGTAGGTACCCAATACGGCGCACGTGAATGGGCGCAATAGGCATACCCCGATAGCGAACCTCACCGGAGTCAGGGAAATAAATCCGCGTGATGATTCGAATAAAGGTCGTCTTTCCAGCCCCATTCGGACCCAATAGGCCATATATGCGCCCCTTATCAAATGATGTCGAAATATCATCCAATACCACCTTATCACCAAATCGCTTGGAAACATGAATGGCCTCCAGAAGTGGAAAAGACATGTACCACGAGGGCTTAAATGGCGCAAAGTTAGCTTTTTCAATATACAAACCCATTGAAGGGAGAGATGACAAAGGCCTAAATTTGCGGCCGCTATGACAAAACCAAGAATTCTCCGCGTTCGTATCCGTGTCGTCAATCGGTCCGGACATCCACTGCCGCAGTACATGACAGAAGGGTCTGTGGGTATGGACCTTCGGGCACACTTGCGAGACATCATCACAATCTATCCGATGGAACGGGTACTGATTCCCACTGGCATTTTTGTAGAAATCCCACCGGGCTATGAAGCACAAATTCGCCCCCGTAGTGGATTGGCAGCTCATAAGGGATTAACCATACTCAACAGTCCCGGTACAATCGATAGTGATTATCGTGGAGAAATCAAAGTATTACTCATTAACCTTTCTAGTGAACCACAATACATCCAAAATGGTGACCGAATTGCCCAAATGGTAGTTGCACCAACCGCTCATGTAGTATGGGATTCGTCAGATACGCTATCCAAGACTTCGCGCGGTGAAGGGGGCTACGGACATACCGGAGAGAATTAACACACAACGAACAGCTATGCGTATTATCATCCCAATGGCAGGACAAGGTAAACGATTACGCCCAACTACCCTTACCGTTCACAAACCCTTGATTCCCATAGCCGGAAAATCAATTGTTCGACGACTCTCAGAAAAAATTGCCGGATCGTTACCACACACTATTACCGATATCGGTTACGTTGTACGTGATATCGATCAAGCTACGGAGACTGAACTGTTGGCCTTGGCTGAATCAATAGGTGCCCAAGGGCATATCTTCCATCAAAACGAACCATTGGGCACTGCCCATGCCATCCTTTGCGCCCGGCCCTTATTGGATGGACCTGTTACAATTGCTTTTGCCGACACCCTTTTTTATGCTGATATTTCCATCGCCCCCCAAGATGACGGGGTCATTTGGGTCAAAAAGGTAGAAGATCCTCGCCAATATGGCGTAGTAGTAACAAACGAAGAACTCATCATCGAACGATTTGAGGAAAAACCCGAAACATTCGTATCGGACTTGGCCATTATCGGAATTTATTATTTCAAAGACGGGCGTTATTTAGCCGAAGAACTCCAATACCTATTGAGCCATGATATCCGCACCAAAGGAGAATATCAGCTGACCGACGCCATGGAACACATGCGGCAAAAGGGACGGCGACTTCGTGCGGGAATTGTGGACGAATGGCTTGACTGTGGCAATCGAACTACATTGCTTCATACCCTTCGCCGCGTGCTCGAGCGGGAACTGTCCACCGGTTATGTCGATCCTTCCGCCTCCATCGAAGACTCCGTGCTGATTCCGCCTTATTACGTGGGGCCGAATGCAACGGTGCGTCGCGCAGTGATTGGGCCTGGAGTCAGCATCGAGGAAGCCGCCCATATTACAGATAGCCTGTTGCGTGAATCCCTCATCTTTGCAGGAGCCGATGTGCAAAACATCATTGGCAAACAATCGGTCGTTGGGCGGTCATCTCAATGGAAAGGGTGGCCTGCATCCACACATATCAGTGATTATTCAATATGCGAATAGCCAAACTTGTTGGGATCCTGGCACTGTTCGGGGGTGTACTAAGTAGCTGTCGAAGTCACCGCACCTCTGCCATGCCTCCGGGGCCAGTGTTTCAAATGGATGAACAAACATTCAGCCGATTCCAAGAAAACTACTATCAAGGACTTACGGCAAAACTGCTTGGCGATGCTGTTCGGGCCATCGAATATTTTAAGCGAGCATCATTGCTGAACCCCACCGATGCCTCTACCCACTATCACCTAGCCCAGCTCTACCTCCAACAACACAATCTTCAATTTGCCTATCGGCACATTCAATGGGCAGTCCGATATGCACCTGATAACATTTACTACCTTACCCTCCTGGCAAACCTCGAGCGCGAATTGGGGCATTTGGATAAAAGCGAAGCCATCTACGAACAATTAATTCAAAAAAGGCCCCAAAACCTAGACTATTACAATCAATTGCTCCAGCTAGCCATTCAACAGGACGATTTATCTAAAGCACTTTCTATCATCGAACGGGTTGAACAACAATTTGGAACCAACCCCAGCATTCTACGCCAGAAACTGTCGATTCATCTATTCCTGCAGCAATATGATGAAGCGGAAAAAGTCGCCCACCAATTGTTGGAATTAGACCCGAAAGATATCAAAACTTTAGAACAACTGACCCGCCTATTTTTAACCCGAAGAGATACCTCCGAAGCCATTCATACCCTCCAACGACTCCTTAAAAACCACCCCGACAAAAGCCTTTTCAAGCTGGAGCTGGCTAAGCTGTATATCATATCTGCACGTTACGACACAGCAGCAATCTTATTGAGCGATATCGCAAATGATCCCACAATACCTGCGGACTATAAGCTGGACTTTCTTGCCCAATATGGCATGCAAATGTTCCGGGCTGACTCAACCCACGATTACGGCCCCCTCCTCTACCAATTTATTGAAGCTAGCCCCCGAGATGGCCGATTTTACGCCTTACGGGGTGACTATTATATGGAACGTGGAGTGCAAGACAGTGCTTACCGGATGTACCGAGTAGCCCTACAGCATCAAAAGAACTTCTTTCCCTTATGGATACGCCTTATCGAGATGGAAACCGAATATCAATCTTACGATTCGGTTATCTACCATGCCGAGCAGGCCCTCCAAATGTTTCCTTTTGAACCGTCGCTCTATTTCTATAAGGGAATGTCCTTAAATCGCTTAAAACGATATGCCGAAGCAGTGGATGTGCTGGAAGAAAGCATCCCTTATGCTACCGAATCCACACCATTGATTCAACGGCTTATCTACCAAGAGCTTGCCGAATCACATTACCGGCTTGGCAATTACGATCCGGCCTTCGAGTATTTCGAGAAAGCGCTCCGTCTGGAACCTCATAATCCCATCATTCTCAACAACTATGCTTACTATCTTGCAGTGGTGGGCCGATCGCTCGACAAAGCCCAAAAAATGTCGGCCCAAAGCCTGAAAGCCGAACCCGACAATCCTGCTTTCCTCGACACCTATGGATGGATACTGCACAAAAAGGGACGCCATGCCGAAGCCAAAAAATACATCGAACAAGCCCTTCGACATCGGCCAACCGACCCCGAGCTCCTCGAACACATGGGTGATGTGCTGGAGAGTTTAGGACAACATCGGCAAGCTGTCGAATATTGGAAGAAAGCATTAAAGCACGGAGGCGAACAATCAATACTCAATGAAAAGATTCGTCGGATACGGCCTTAGCGGGCTTCTTGCGGGAATGTTTTTTTCGGGATGTAAGCTCCTACGCCCAATGCCCACTCCACCACCTACTCCCCCCCCTCCCCTAACTGCACTGCTCAACATCCACCTACCCCAGCAATGGTACCTGATTCGAGGAGTAGTTAAATATGAAGGTAAACAAAAACTGAGCAGTCCGTTTCAACTCCGAATGAAGCCCGATTCGATAATATGGCTTTCGATAACTCCTGCATTGGGCATTGAAGCCCTTCGTTTACGTATCCATCAAAACGACGGCGACATATTAAACCGCATTGAACGACGACATTATCATTTCGAACGAGACGAAATCCAGCCCTCCCTCCTTCCCGATTCACTGCTCCAACTCAACGAGCTCCAACGCCTTCTGTGGGGGATTGCGGCACTCCGCTCGTTGGACGATTACCAATGGGAAACCACCGATTCAGCCATCATCGGGACCACTGTATCCGATGCTTATGTTGATCGCCTATGGATCGACCCCACAACATTGCGCCTCAAACGCCGGATTTATGAGGAAACTACTACCCACCGTCGCATCCTGATCGAATATGCCGACTATCAATCCCTCAACGATGAATTAATCTACCCTCAAAAGGTGATTGTAAGTATCTTTCCAATGCACGAGGATAAACCATCGGCGCGCAGCACCTTGATTTTCAAAAAGGTGATGGTTTCCGATCACCTAGAAGTGCCTTTCTCCATTCCATCTTCATATGAAAGCGATCCGTAGCGGCCTCGGATTGTGGATATTGTGGCTACTCATTGGCCCCTGGAGTAACGCTCAATCACGAAGCGAACTCGAACGCCGGTTACAAAAGCTGACTCAACGCATCGAAGCCACACGCCAGCTATTGAAACGTACTAACCAAAAGTACCGACGTACCACTGCCTACCTCCAACTCCTCAACCGACAAATCCAAGACCGCCAACGCCTCATTCATACCTTACGTCAAGAAAACCTATTACTGGATGAACGCATCCGTACCAAGCAAAAAATCATCGCATCACTCCAAAAAGACCTTCAACAACTTCTCAAAGAATACCATCAAATCTTAGTGGTTACTTATAAGCTAAAACGCCAATATCTTCCCATCCAATTTATCATCGATGCTAAAGGGTTTCGCGACGCCACCCGCCGTTTCAAACTACTGCAGTTCTATGAAGAACACCGCCGCAATCAACTGGAGTTGATCCGCCAAACCGAAGCCGCTTTGCGGAGTGAGATGGAAAAACTGATGGAAGAACAGACCCGAAAACGGCAGGTAATGGCACGCCTTCAACAAGAAAAAAAACAGCTATCCTTACGACTCAAAGAACGTGAACACCTCCGAGAACAACTGGCCAACGAAAAAAGCCGACTCCTACGCCAGCTCACAGAACAACGCAAAGAAGCTAAGCGATTGGACGCAGCCATCCGAGATGCCATACGAAGAGAAATGAATGCCCGTAAGAAAAAACCCCTCACTGGCAAAGAAAAAGTATTAACTGATGCATTCATTCGACAAAAAAGCAAGATGCCGTGGCCCGTCCGACGGGGAGTCCTCCTTCGATCATTTGGGACCCAATCCCACCCAGTTATCCGTAACGTAAAAATCCAAAACAACGGCATTGACATTCGAACATACCTTGACGAACCTGTTCGTACGGTGGCCGACGGAATCGTCAGCCGCATCGTCATCCTTCCCAGTGGAAGCCGGGCAGTACTGGTCCGCCATGGAAGATACTATACCGTGTATTCCAATTTGCGTCAAACCAAAGTCAAAGTGGGACAATCTGTAACGCAAGGAGATATCGTAGGTTACGTCCGGAAAGGACGCTATTCGAATGTTCCCGAACTTCACTTTGAAGTATGGGAAGGCGTGGAACGACACAACCCCATCCGATGGCTGCGTCCTCGATAGGGCAATGGATTGCCATATTTATTGGCGAGTTC
>CAYVLB010000033.1:0-17503 GCA_964452325.1 uncultured Sphingobacteriales bacterium
TTTTCTCCTTCATTTTCAAGCACCTGTCGAAATACGGGCAGGGTTTGTTCGATAAGGAGTGCTTTTTTTCGCTGGTAGTGCTGCCATGCGGCTTCGAAGAGTTGGTCTTCGAGTTCGGCGGTGTCCATTCGGGCAAATTCATCGGCGGAAAAGGGAGGGGCCACGGAGAGGGTCAACAGGGTTTCCATTTTGAGGGCTTCGTATTCTTGGGTAGGATGATATAGTTCGACAATGCTGGTGATATAGTCGCGGAGGGCATTATGTAGGTCAACCTCGATTTTTTCGCCAAGGAGGGCATTACTTCGCCGTTTGTAGATAACCTCTCGTTGGGAATTCATCACGTCGTCATATTCCAATAGGCGCTTGCGGATACCAAAGTTGTTTTCTTCTACTTTTTTCTGGGCCCGTTCGATGGAGCGTGTGATCATAGCATGTTGCATGGGTTCTCCTTCTTCGTATCCTAGGCGATCCAAGAGTCGGGCGATTCGATCAGAGCCAAATAGCCGCATCAAGTCGTCTTCAAGTGAAATAAAAAACTGGGACGATCCGGGATCTCCTTGTCGTCCGGCCCGTCCCCTCAGCTGTCGGTCGATTCGCCGGGATTCGTGCCGTTCGGTGCCAATGATGGCCAGTCCACCTGCTTCTTTCACGCCGGATCCTAGTTTGATGTCCGTTCCGCGTCCAGCCATGTTGGTAGCAATGGTCACGGATCCTGCCTGTCCTGCTTCTGCCACGATTTCTGCTTCTCGCTGGTGGTGTTTGGCATTCAGTACGTTGTGGGGAATCCGCTTTCGTTTAAGCATTCGGCTCAGCAATTCACTCACTTCTACGGAAGTTGTCCCAACCAGTACCGGCCTTCCTTGTTGACGGAAGTTTTCAATTGCTTCGATAACTGCGTTGTATTTTTCGCGTTTGGTGCGGAATACCAGATCCTGTTTGTCTTCCCGAATTACTGGCTTATGGGTAGGGATTACCACCACCTCCAATTTGTAGATTTCCCAGAATTCGTTGGCTTCGGTTTCGGCGGTACCCGTCATTCCCGCCAGTTTATGATACATTCGGAAATAGTTTTGTAGGGTGATTGTAGCATAGGTTTGGGTGGCTGCCTGGACTTTCACGTTTTCTTTGGCTTCAATGGCTTGATGAAGTCCGTCGGAATATCGGCGTCCTTCCATAATGCGGCCGGTTTGCTCATCCACGATTTTGACCTGCCCGTCCATAATCACGTATTCAACGTCGCGTTCGAAAAGGGTGTAGGCTTTGAGCAATTGCTGGATGGTATGGATGCGTTCGGTTTTCTCAGAAAATTCCCGAAGGAGTGCTTCTTTGGCTTTGAGTTTTTCTTCGTCGGGCATGTTGGATTTTTCAATTTCTACCAGTTTTTCACCCACATCGGGCACGACGAAGAAGTTTGGATCTTCTCCAGCACCGGTGATGAGTTCAATCCCTTTATCGGTCAGTTCGACGACATTGTTCTTTTCATCGATGACAAAATAGAGTTCTCGGTCGATTTTGGGCATTTCTTTGCCCTGTTCTTGGAGGTAATAGTTTTCCACCTTTTGGAGGAACGCTTTGACGCCAGTTTCTTGAAGGAGTTTCATCAATTGCTTGTGCTTGGGCATTCCCCGATAAGCCCTCAACAACATCATGGCCCCCTCATCCGTTTCCTTTTGATGGCTTCCTTTTTCTTGCCAGGCTTTTTTAGCGATCGCTACCGCCTTGGCCACATATTCTCGTTGGGCTTTGACGAGGCGTTCGACGCGGGGTTTGAGTTCATAAAACCGTTCGTGATCCTTTTCTGCTCCTTCGACCGGTCCAGAGATGATGAGGGGAGTTCGGGCATCATCGATGAGCACACTATCGATTTCGTCAACGATGGCATAGTGTAGTTTACGTTGGACTCGGTCTTCGGGTCGGATTGCCATGTTATCCCTCAAGTAGTCAAACCCGAACTCGTTATTGGTCCCATAGGTAACGTCTGCCTGGTAGGCCTTTTTTCTTCCTTCCGAATGGGGTTTGTAATATTCCAGGCAATCGACCGTTACGCCCAGAAATTCGAGGAGTGGTCCATTCCATTCGGCATCCCTTCGGGCCAGATAGTCGTTAACGGTAACGATGTGCACACCTTCGCCTGCCAAGGCATTGAGGTAGGCCGGCAATGTGGAAACAAGGGTTTTTCCTTCGCCGGTAGCCATCTCAGCAATCTTGCCTTGGTGCAAGACGATTCCGCCCATCAATTGAACATCGTAATGAATCATCTTCCACGTTTGCCGTGTCCCTGCCACTGTCCACGTATTATGATAAGTAACCGTTTCGTCCTCGATGGAGAGGAAGTCTCGGCCGGCTGCGGCCAGCTCACGGTCTCGTTCGGTGGCTTTGGCAACCAATTGCCCATTTTCAGTAAGGCGACGCGCAGTTTCTTTAACCACTGCAAAGGCTTCGGGTAGAATCTGCTCTAAAACCTCCTCAATTAGTCGATTGCGCTCTTTTTGGAATGTATCCAAGCGTTGATATCGGCGTTCTTTTTCTTCGGGGGATAATGCTTCGGATTCGGCTTCTGCCCTCAGCTCGGCAATCTGGGTATCGATATCGTGAAGATATTCGCGAATTCGCCGCCGAAAGACTGCCGACCGATCACGAAGTTGCTGATCCGACAGTTCACGCAATTTGGCATATTCAAGATTGATCGCTTCGACAAGGGGGCGTAATTTCTTGATGTCGCGTTGTTGCTTGTCGCCAAAAATCTTGGAAAAAATCTTAGTGATGCTTCCTAACATAGCGTCAAATGTTCATGTTTGTAGTCAATGGCTAACTTAGCAGCTGCGGTCAGATTAGGCCCAGCAATATTAACGTCCTCATGGTGGTTTAGTTCGATTCTGGGGAAGGGTGATTAAGGTCCATCGCCTCGTTTTTTGCGTATTTCTTCCCATTCAATCCAGCCCATCGGGTGGGGAGGAAGATTGAATACATCTGCCCGGAGTATATGGACAATTTCATCGTAATATAGCACCAGCACCGGCAGGCGGTGATACAAAATATTGACCATTTGGTTGTAAGCATGCCGACGTGCCGAGTCTGAAGCGGTCAATGCATATTGATACACCGAGTCATACTGAGAATTGTTGAATCGGGTATAATTGGGTCCAAAAGGCGGAACATTTGCACTATAAAACAGCGAGAGATAGCTTTCGGGATCTGGATAGTCGGCAATCCATGAGGCCCGGAATATGGGCAGGTCGCCTTGACGCATTCGCTGATGGTATCCGGAAGATGGGTAGACTTCCACATCAGTGGGGATTCCCAAGTTGCGCCAGCTGCGTGCTACAAAGAGGCACAGGTCCAAATAAGTGGCAGTGGTGGCAATGGTCAGCGGTTGGATGCGTACTCCCTGGCGTATCGCCTCCCGTAAATAATAATGGGCACTGTCGGGATAGTAGGAATATCCGGCAGTGGAATCTGGCCACATAGCGGGGGGGATGATGGAGTGATTGCCTGGACTTCCCAAACCGCGGCGCAGATGGCGAAGCATTTTGCGGCGGTCAATGGCAAATGCCAATGCTTTCCGGAAAGGTAGTGAATGTAAGGGGCTTTTCTGGGGAAGGTAAGAAGGATCCTGCAAGATTCCTAAGTACTCGGTATTGAGGAATGCGGATCGTACCAAGCGAAATCGGTCTTGAAGGGCGGGTTTTAGGTGCCCATCCCAGCCAATAAAGAAATCTGCCATTGCTTTTTGGGCGCCACTTAGCACGTCCAGCCGTCCCGACAAAAAGGCCAGGAATTCACTTTCCGGATTTTCAATGAAGGTAATAAAAAGGCCATCCAAGTGTGGTTTACCGGATCGAAAAAAGTTGGGATGACGTTTAAGAGAAAGTACCTCACCCGCCACCCAATAATGGAATTGGAAGGGACCGCTTCCGACAGGATGTCTGCCAAATTCACGCTGCCCGTAATAATCCACAGCCTCCGGGGGAACTATTCCACAATATGGCAAAGCCAGTAACCCTAGAAACGGAGGGAAGGGATCTCGCAACCGAAACACTACCGTTGAGTCATCCTGTGCATAGATGCCCTCCGTATATCCCTTTTGGGGTGAATATTGGATGCGATTGCGAAACAGCCAAGCTCCCGGCGATGCGATAGTGGTATCCAGCAATCGGCGAATACTAAAGACGACATCATGGGCCGTCAACCGCCGTCCCACACCTTGTGGGAAACATGGATCGTGATGGAACCAGACATCCCGACGAAGATAAAACACATAGGTCCGCCCCGAGTCGCGCACTTCCCAACGGCGTGCCACCCCCGGCCGGATGGTCAGGTCGTCCTTCACCTCCACCAGTGTTGAGAACAATGCCCGTACCACCAACATATTGTTCAAGTTGGATGCATATGCCGGGTCTATCGAAGTAACCACACCGTGAATGTTGTAGTATAGCCAGTTCGATGGACGGACTTGAGTATTTCTGCACCCTGACGTCAAGGTGAGTATTCCCCACAATCCGCCTATCAATCCCCCAAATCGGAAAGGAATTTTTTTTCTTTGCATTAAAGCAAAAGTGCACATTATGCGGATAACTTATTATGGGCACGCAGCCTTTTCGGTAACAACAAACGGCAAAACGCTGTTGTTTGACCCGTTCATCACTCCAAATCCCCTGGCCAAAGGCGTGAAGATATCCAATTTGCACCCCGATTATATTTTCATTTCCCATGCCCACGAAGACCACGTGGCAGATGCCCTCGACATTGCCAAAAACACTGGTGCTACCATCATCTCTATTTTTGAGATCGTGGAATGGTTTACCAACCAAGGAGCTCCTTCGGGGCACCCCATGAATTTCGGCGGGCAATGGAAGTTTGACTTCGGTATCGTTAAAATGGTGCAAGCTGCCCATTCAAGTGTGTTTTCAGATGGCACTTATGGTGGCAACCCTGGTGGATTCATCATTCGCAACAGCGAAGCCACTTTTTACTACGCCGGCGACACCGCCCTAATGATGGAGATGAAACTATGGGGTGAACAATACGACTTCGACTTCGTGGTGCTTCCCATCGGAGACAATTTCACCATGGGGATTGATGATGCTATTGTGGCAGCTCGTTTCCTGAATGCTCGTCGAGTGGTGGGTGTTCACTACAACACGTTTCCCTATATTGAAATTGATCCTGACCAAGCGCGCCAACAATTCCGAGAAGCTGGGATTGAATTGTTGTTACCGGGCATTGGTGAAACTATCGAACTCTGATCCATTAGCCATATGACGAAGGTCATTGCCATCGCCAATCAAAAAGGAGGGGTTGGGAAAACCACCACTTCGGTCAACTTGGCAGCCAGTTTAGCAGTCTTGGAGCGTCAAGTACTCTTAGTTGATGCAGATCCCCAGGCCAATGCCACATCCGGATTGGGCATTGTCCTTGAACCTGATACTCCCACTATCTATGAGCTGCTTATCGGCCAGGCTGATATTGCCTCTGTTATTCGCGATACCAGTATCCCTTACCTTCAGGTCGTTCCGTCGAAGATCGACCTGGTGGGAGCCGAAGTCGAACTAATCAGCATGTCGGATCGGGAGCAGGTAATGCACCAAGCATTATCGGGCATTCCTTCCGAGATTGATTATGTAATCATCGACTGTGCCCCTTCATTGGGGTTGATCACCGTCAATGCCTTAACTGCTGCAGATAGTGTGTTGATTCCCGTCCAATGCGAGTATTTTGCTTTGGAGGGGCTGGGGAAATTGCTGAATACCATTCGGCTGGTTCAGCAAAGTCTGAATCCGTCACTCACCATCGAAGGAGTGCTCTTGACTATGTTTGATGCCCGATTGCGGCTATCAAACCATGTAGCACAAGAGGTGCGGCGATATTTCAAGGACTTGACGTTCCGTACTGTCATCAATCGGAATGTTCGTCTCAGTGAAGCCCCCAGCCACGGGGTGCCGGCATTGATGTATGACATTAAATCGACGGGTGCCCAAAATTACCTCAACCTTGCCCGCGAAATCATCCAACGTAATGAAGTAGCCAGTAAGGTTACCGAATAAATTCCGTCATCCTATTGCTACTGATCTTTGATGGAACTATCTTCCGATGTGGCGAACGATATCGTCATAATTGTCCTGATTGGGGTCTAACCATTGGCGAAGTTGTTTGGTTGCCCTCAATACTGTTCTGTATTGGTCGGGCTGTGTGGGCACTTCTGTTAAGTACAAGTAAGCCAACCGATTCAAACCTTTGACGGGTGCGTCAGGGCTTTTGCGTTGAAGGAATCGGGCAAACTGAGCATACAGCTGCACGTGATACGAAGTAGAGGGGGCAGTTAAAATGTGTATCCACCATTTCAACGCTGGCTGGAGGGGTCCTTGACGAATAATTTCAAGTTTGGCAAAGGGATGAATTAGCGAATCGGAGATTGCAACCTCAAAGGCGCGCACTGAATCTTGCCGGTTCAACAACCATAAAGCCAACCTACGGAAATTCATTACGGGATGATAACGAATCACCCATTCAAGGCTGTCCGGATCCATAACCCTACATTGGGGGGCATTGGATCGGGTGTCGAGGCAATAACGTCCCAGCCATCGAAATGCAGAAGGGTGGGGATGTTCCGGTGTGCTTTGCCGATATAGTGATTCCGCAACCGGCAATAGAAATTGCCATCCCTGGTGAAAAGATTCCGTAGCCTCGAGAAGGATAGAAAAAGCCAGCGACTGTGCTGGTGGTGAGGCTTGTGGAATCTGTCGGGCAAATTCCCATAAAACTGCGGAATCGTTCCGCAGTTGTTTCAGCAAAGACGCCCGCAAAAAATATTGGTCCACTAATTTCCCACATTCCCAAAATCGCTGCACGGCCATATCAGCGGGTAAATCTTCTTCCAAGCTCATTAACCACGGACGCCCTGCATTAAAGACAAACCATTGCACGTCAGATCGGGGGAATCGGTAGATAATCGGTGTATCTTCACTCCATATCCAGACAGTATCCCTTACGAGTTGATCAGAATATTGCACAAGTAAGGGCACGGGCAAGTAATTACCGTGTGAAAGCACGCGAATGGAAAGGGAAGGTGATCCTGTTGTTGAATCGAGGGCAACATACCGAAGGGCAAGCTCAGGTACGGTCTCATCGAGAAACAACTGATAGATTAGCCATTCCAAGTCGTAGCCGGTGGTTGCTTCAAAAGTGCTAATAAAGTCGTGCAAGGAAACATTCTTCCACTTATAGGTATCCAACAAATGACGGGCGGCTCGCCAAAACAGTGAATCTCCTAAATACCACCGCAAGCCGTGCAGCTGATGGGCCCCACGGGGATATCGGTGGGCATCGAAAAGGTCTTCAGGGTCGGCAATGTGATAGTTAACAATTGGTTGAAAGCCACGGGCTATGGCCCACAAGACCCTTGGTGTCCAGGAAGCCAACACCTGCGCTGCCATGACCGAATCTCCTTTTTGTTCATTCCACAAGTATTCGGAATATTCTGCCCATGACTCGTTGATAAACAAGTGAGGCCAGGAAGAGAGGGTGACTAAATCACCCCACCATTGGTGTCCCAGCTCGTGGGCTATTAGTCCTTCGCTATTCCGATTAGAGGCGTGTAAATAATTATGGTTCATTCCTTCGTAAAGCGAAGTAATGGATGCATTTTCCATTCCGCCTGCCACAAAGTCCCGCACCACTATCTGACCATATTTAGGCCAAGGGAAAGGCTCATCAAACATTTTCTCAAATATTCGCATCATTTGGGCGGTGCGTTTCAACCATACATGTCCTCCTGCTTCATAGCCCCGTTCGCCAATCCACATCAAAGGGATGTCCCGATACTTTTCCGTTACCACCGACCATTCTCCGATTGCCACAAAGGCCAAATATGGAGACATTGGCCGATTCATTTGCCACACATCGGTACGTGTACCGTTGCCGTTATCATATGAATAAGTCAACACCCCATTGGCTACCGACACCATTGCCGTATCAAAGGTGAGTCGGAAAGTAAATGTGCCCTTTTGTCGGGGATGTTCGATGGTCGGCATCCATTCGCTGTTGTAGGCAACTTCTCCTTGCGTCCAAAGGCTTCGGGGCTTACCCGGGAATTTTCTGCGGGGGTTGACCCAATACATACCCAATCGGTCGGATTGTTCCCATGGGTGTGGGTGACTTGGCGGGGAAAAACGCTTTCGATATCGAAGGTAGAGACTTACGGTGTCTCCTCGACGGAGGGGTGTATGAAGTCGAATGTAAATGCGGCGTCGCCATCCTTGCGAATCTTCCGGATATTCGTAGGTAAATCTGCGATTAGCACCGATCGAATCCAACTCAAATTGCGAAGCATCAATGGCAAACGATTGGACGTGTGGCCAATCTGCTGCTAAGGTCAGGATGGCCTCTGCTTCCAATGTGCGTTGTTCCCATAACGGACGTAATGCCACATCGGTATGAATCAGTCGTACATTCTGTGGGGGCAGTCGATAAAATTCATCGTAAGGCCTTAGCGGATGAAAATCTCCTACGAAAGCCTTCCGCGGGTTTTCCTGTACTTCGATTTCGGGAAACGTTACTTCGGGCATCGGGCGGAAAGCGGCACATCCCACAACCATCATCCACACAAAGCCCATCGCAAGAAGCACTATAATTTGATGCATTGTTTTCAACGCTGAAAATGGGAAGGCAAAGGTAAGACCATCTCATTTCCATTGAAAATCACCATCCAAAACCTACTTTTGTCGAATAGCCCATTAATAGTAATGGCATGTACCGCTTCGGAATTGAGATTCGATGGGGGATCGTTTTCAGTATTGCGATCGTGGCATGGACTGCCCTGGAACGCGTGCTGGGCCTTCATGATGTGCACTTGGAGCAGCATGCAACCTATACATGGTTGTTTGCCATCGTTGCCATTTCGATTTATTTGGCCGCTCTCTACCAGCGACGCAACGCACTCGAGCAAGTGATGAGCTGGAAAGATGGCTTCAAGTCAGGAATGGTGCTTACTATGGTGGTGGTTTTGCTATCGCCACTGACCCAATGGGTGATTCACACCCTAATTTCACCGACGTATCTTGAAAACCTGCGTGCATATGTTGTAATGCATAATCTGGCTACACCCGAACAAGCCCAAGCCCACTACACGTTGCGTTCCTACATCATGATGAGCATACTCAGCACATTGGCCATGGGAACACTTACCTCTGCTGTCAGTGCATTGATCATGCGAAAAGGTGGGACCCGCTCATCTGATGCTTCCAATGATTAAGATATCTGGCAAAAGTCTTTTCTGACCGCTACCAATGGCTGTATAATTGCACCGGCAACCAGTGGGTGTTGAAATGGCATTCATATCAGATCGATTCAAAGAAACCCTGTTTCGAATCTATGGGATGTTTACCACATGGATTGGTATCATTGTATTGGTTGTTTTCCTGGTGGATATTTTTCTGAAAGGGGTGCGCCGATTGAATCTGGATTTTCTGACGGGTTTTCCGTCCCGTTTTCCGGAGAAAGCTGGCATTTTTCCTGCCGAAGTGGGGACGCTATGGATTTTTATCCTCACGGCAGCATTCACCATCCCTTTGGGTGTGGCGGCGGCGGTGTTGCTGGAAGAGTTTATGAAGAAAGGGCGCTTTGCTTCCATTGTGGAAGTTAACATTGCCAGTTTGTCGGGTGTTCCATCAGTGATCTATGGCATTCTAGGGCTGGAAGTGTTCGGACGCTGGTTGGGTTGGGGTAATACGTTAATGGCAGGCGCGGCAACATTGGCATTGTTGATCTTTCCGGTGGTAGTACTGGCAACACGAGAAGCCTTACGGTCGGTTCCTCGGGCTGTTCGGGAAGGGGCTTATGCATTGGGGGCCACCCGATGGCAAGCGGTGTGGCATCAGGTGCTACCAGCCAGTTTAGCAGGGATTCTTACGGGGATTATTTTGGCATTGTCGCGGGCAGTGGGCGAAACGGCTCCGCTGATTATTATCGGGGCATTGACCTTTGTATCGTTTGTTCCAGATTCGCCATGGTCGGAATTTACCGTCCTTCCGATTCAAATTTTTAATTGGACATCTCGACCCCAGCCTGCATTTTGGATCACAGCGGCAGCAGCCATCGTCATTTTATTGGCGATGACATTGATGCTAAACGGCATTGCAGTTTACCTTCGGTATCGGTGGAAAAAACGCCTCAAATGGTAGCCAAACCAACACCTTCTGTCCAAGATAAGCTGGCGGTTCATCAGCTCAACGTTTATTACGGTACCAAACACGTTATCAAAAACGTGGATTTTTCTATCCCTGAGCATCAAGTGGTGGCATTTATCGGGCCATCTGGATGTGGCAAGTCCACCATCCTCCGGATGTTTAATCGGATGAATGATTACATTGAAGGATTCCGACATCACGGTCAGGTATGCCTTAATGGGCAGGATATTTATCAGAAGTCGGTTCGCGTGGAAATGCTACGCCGAAAAGTGGGGATGGTATTTCAGAAGCCCAACCCCTTTCCCAAATCGATCTTCGAAAATGTAGCATTTGGATTACGGATTCAGGGGGTTCGTAGCCCGCGCCTGCTGCGTGAGATAGTAGAGCGTGCTCTTCGACAGGCTGCCCTGTGGGACGAGGTCAAAGATGATCTAGATACCAACGCATTGGCGTTGTCTGGCGGTCAACAACAACGCCTTTGCATTGCCCGCGCACTGGCTGTCAAGCCTGAGGTAATTCTTATGGACGAACCTGCATCTGCACTTGACCCCATTTCTACTGCCAAAATCGAAAAGTTGATCCTATCCCTCAAAAACGAACTCACGGTAGTCATCGTCACACACAACATGCAACAGGCTGCCCGCGTCAGCGACCGGACTGCCTTTTTCTTTCTCGGAGAGCTCGTCGAATACGGCCCTACCGCCGATATTTTCACACACCCCCAAGAAAAGCTTACCGAAGATTACATTTCCGGACGTTTTGGATAATTACAGCAGATCATGCACAAGCTTGTTTCGAACCAAGAAAAGGCCATTTACCAGTTACGATGCGACACGGTTGACATGATCGAGCTGATCAAGCATCAGTTCGTTCGGGCGCGACAATGCGTGGTGGAAAAGCAATTGGAAGAGATTGAGGTAATTTATTCGACGGAACATCGCATTAATGCGATGGAACTGATGTTGGACCGAGAGTGTGAGAATATTTTGGCACTGTATGCGCCGGTTGCCACTGACCTTCGCTTTGTGCTATCGGTGTTGAAGATGAGCACCGACCTTGAACGCATTGGGGATCATGCTGAAAGTATCGGTCGGTTGATGGATGAGTTTCACAAAGGAATTACTTTCGATATGCTTTCATCATTTGGAATACCCGAAATGTTTTCAAAGGCCATTGACATGATAGATGACGTTTCCCGGGCGTTTGAAAAAGGTGATACTGCCCTGGCCCGCCAGGTGTTTCCTCGCGATGCCTTTCTCAATGCCAAAAATCGTGAAGCCCATGTGGTGGCTACCCGTTTGGCACGCCACAACATCGATTCACTGCCATATATCATCACCTGCGTTTCGTTTGTGCGAAAATTGGAACGCGTTGGTGATCAAGTAAAGAATATTGCCGAAAGTATCATTTTTCATCACGAAGCCGAAATAATGCGGCATCGAAACAAGACACGCCGCCCATGAGTCGACCCCTTCGAATGGGAGTGGTAGGTATTGGACACCTGGGCACCATCCATCTGCGCAACCTACTCAAACTCGCAAATGTCGAGGTAGTGGGCGTGTTTGATTCGGACCCTGATCGGTTGCATCGGGCAGCCACTTCATTCCCCGTACGCACTTATTCTTCCTACAAGGAGCTGATCGAAGACTCGGAAGCCATAGATATTGTTACGCCAACGATCACACATTATGCCCTTGCCATGGAGGCAATCGAATGCGGACGGCATCTTTTCATTGAAAAGCCCGTTACCAAAACCGTCGATGAGGCCCGGCAATTGCTCGAGGCGCAACAACGGCACAATGTGGTAATTCAAGTAGGCCATGTGGAACGCTTTAACCCAGCCGTACAGGCCCTTATGAAGGCATCATCGCCCCAGCCGCGCTATTTAGAAGCCCATCGCCTTGCCCCTTTCAGGGGACGTGGCATCGATGTTTCGGTGGTTCTCGACCTTATGATTCATGACATCGACCTGGCGTTATGGTGGATTGATGCCCCTTTCAAAGAAGTCCGTGCCCGTGGGGTAGCCGTACTGACGTCCCATCCCGATATTGCTTCTGCCCGTCTGGAATTTGAAAACGGAGCAGTGGCCAATCTGACTGCCAGCCGCATCTCCCTCAAAAACGAGCGCAAGGTGCGCCTATTTCAAAGTTCCCAATATGTCAGTATTGATCTGCTCCATCACCAAACTGCCATATATCGCCTTATAGAAGATACACCGGCCCACCGTTCCGCCTATCCCCTACACCGTCAGATGGGAGGACAGCTAGTAGTGGCCCACTTTCCTGCAGTCCCGCCCGTTGATGCCATTGCAGAAGAGCTACGCACTTTCGTTGATGCAGTACGGAGGCAAGCGGAACCTCCTGTGACACTTCATGATGCATACGCTGCCATAGCCGTTGCCTATGAAGTCTTGGAAGAAGTCCGTCGGCATTTGGATTAGTGCATTGGGAGCCACTTGGGCATGTCGTATGGACACATGGCAAGCTCCTGAAACGGCTTTCGTTGTGATTGACTCTGCCAGCCTTGCTGGCAATGTTGATTCAGTCGGGAGTTTGCGCGTTCAAATCGAAGGCATTTGGCTTTTTTCAGCTACCGAACCGCTGGGGGCCTATCCGATGGGAGCACGCATTCCAATCAATCCTGAACAAGTCGATACCTTGATTCTCAAAGCGGGGGTGCGTGAAAGTGGGTTAGCCAATACCCTGATTCCCTACCCCTTTTTCCAGCCGTTATTTCTTCCCTTCACCGCTTCTATTGGACGCATCGATACCCTCCGCCCCGCATTTCGCTATTATCCACACACCCGTTTTTGGTTTATTGAAGGCTTTGAAAATGCATGGAGCTATTGGGGAGCTTCGTCAAGGAACACCGCATCATTCAGTGTAATAACAGCACCAGATCAAACCTTCGAAGGGAGGGGCACTTTGCATGCACAAGTAGCTCAGCAACACATATTTGAAATTATCACGCTGGAAAGCTATGCGGTTGACACCCTCCGTTCTAGTGTCTACTTTGAGATGCATTACCGGACGGATGATACCTTAGTTGTGGGAGCATATATTATCCAAGGGCGTGACACCCTTCAACGCCCCCTGATCTATCTCAAGCCCACTTCCAAATGGCGTAAGATCTACATTAATTTCACCGACTTTTTGGGGGGGGCAACTGAAGGGATGCGGGCCCGCTTTTTTGTGGGGGCCCGTAACCTCGATTCCACCATTGGGCATACTTGGCTTGACAACCTTAAAGTATTGTCATTTTGAACGCACGGCGCAAAGCAGTATGGTTTTACATTCTGGGGGATGCTATTGCATCGGCAGCATCATGGGCGCTTTTTTTCATTTATCGAAAGCGTTTTGTGGAGGCTCAAGTGTATGGATATGCTCTTCCAGTGGAACTCACTACTCATTTTAAGCTCTCTCTGATTGCCATTCCCCTTTTCTGGATTACCCTTTATGCATTCACGGGTGCTTATTGGGATGTTTACCGCAAATCGCGCCTTCAGGAAGTTCGTCGGGCTTTCATGATTACTTTCTTGGGGACTTTATTTCTTTTCTTTACTCTGCTGTTAGACGATGTTGTCAAAGACTATAATGCTTTTCGTTATACCTTTACTGCGCTTTTTCTGTTTCAGTTTGTCAGTATCTCTGTGGTTCGGACGCTGGTGTTGAGCTGGATAAAGCACCAGTTGGAGAAAGGGGGGACAGGATTTCGCACCATTTTGGTAGGGAGTGATGTCAAAGCTGAAAAAGTATATGAAGCCATTCAGCAATCACCGGTGGCATTGGGGTTTCAATTTGTGGGTTACGTCAGTGTCAAGGATGCGCCGCCTCATCTACTTAAGGACCGTATGCCATCACTGGGGCAGGTTGAAGACCTTCCCGATCTTATCCATCGCCATCGCATTGAGGACGTGATTGTGGCCATCGATTCTGAAGACTATCATCGCCTTTATCATGTATTGGCTGCCGTGGAGGCCGAGAATGTATCCATTCATATTTTCCCGGGTGAGCTAGACATTTTACTACGACGCATTCCACTGACTACCATTTATGGTCCCCCCCTTGTGGAGATTCCGCCTCATGTAATGCCACCATTGGAGCGAAATATCAAACGACTTTTCGACATAGTTTTTTCGCTGACTGTGGTAGTCGTAGGGGCACCCATATACTTGCTCATAGCATTGGCGGTCAAGCTCTCATCACCAGGGCCAATATTGTTTTGCCAGGAGCGAATTGGCCGTTTCGGACATCCTTTCATCATCTACAAGTTTCGGACGATGTATGCAGATGCCGAGAAAG
Source organism: uncultured Sphingobacteriales bacterium (assembly GCA_964452325.1). Lineage (GTDB taxonomy): Bacteria > Bacteroidota > Bacteroidia > JAADEI01 > JALVCQ01 > JALVCQ01. The sequence continues at coordinate 14,486 of CAYVLB010000033.1, forward strand.
ACGGCCCGCGCCTATCGGAAGGCAGGTATGATCCTCGTATTACGCCTGTGGGACGATTCTTACGCAAAACCCGCCTCGATGAACTACCACAATTTGTCAACGTACTAAAGGGAGATATGTCGGTGGTAGGTCCCCGCCCCGAACGATCGGTTTTTATCCAAAAAATTATCGAACGGGCCCCAGAATATCGGCTGGTATTGAAGGTGCGTCCGGGGATTACGGGGTTGGCCCAAGTAAAGCGTGGATACACATTTACACTCGATGATATGGTAGATCGCCTTCGCTGGGACTTGATTTATATCCAGAACATGTCCCTTTGGCTCGATATCAAAATCATTCTGTTGACGATTATTACAGTCATTCGTCGTCAGGGGAATTGATGCTTACACGCACTCGATTTTTCATATCATTGCCCTACCCGACCCAAATCACGGCAGAAAAGATGCGCAGTTATTGGGTATTGATTCTTGGCATGGTGTGGGTATTGGGAGGATGTCGACCCCAGGACAACTTCTCGCAATTGCCCTTGCGCAAAGCACCGCGGGGGGATGCATATTACGGTGGCTTTTTCCGTTACAACGAGACGGAGGTATTTCGTAACCTGTTTCCACTCAGTATCACAGAGGTGACTTCGCATCGCATTGGTGCCCAGATCTACGAAGGTCTTGTTAAGTTCGACCAAGCAACCCTTCGGGTGGTGCCAGCATTGGCTGAGCGATGGTCTGTCGATAGTCAAGGACGCCTATTTACCTTTCACCTGCGGCGGGGAGTATATTTTCATCCGGACCCTTGTTTCAATGGTCCCCCCCGCCAAGTAACCGCCTATGATTTTAAGTGGTGTTTGGATCGTCTATGCACTCCCGATGTGCTGAACAAGGGGTTTTGGATTTTCAAAGATCGCGTCAGGGGGGCAACTCTTTACTATGAATCGCTTGCCCGTGGCGATTCAGTAATGACGGGGGGTGTTCCTGGCATTCGCGTGCTCGATTCATTTACCCTTCAAATTGAACTGGAACAACCTTTTGCTGGATTCCTCAACGTATTGGGTACGCCTTTTGCCACGGTTTATCCCCGCGAAGCGTTTGAACGGTATGGCGCCCGCATGCGAATTCACACTGTTGGAACCGGCCCGTTCATTCTGGACACTGTCATCGAAGACCAAGTGGTGATTCTTCGACGCAACCCGAATTATTGGCGTACGGACTCGTTAGGGAATCCTTTACCCTACCTGGATGGAATTATGATATCGTTCGTTTCCGACCAGAAAATGGAATTTTTGGAGTTCACCCGCGGGAAATTGGATATGATTTATCGGATGCCAATGGAGTTCCGGAAATATGTTTTTGAGCGCCCCAACGTATTATCCAAGCCCTATCGCCAATTTATCTACCAGAGTACACCCCAATTAGCCACCTCTTATTATGGTTTCCTCCATGCCAAGCCTCCATTTGACGATATACGCGTTCGCCAAGCATTTAACTATGCCATCGACCGAGATAAGCTGGTTCGCTTCACCCTCAAAGGTCAAGCATATCCAGCCTCCTACGGTTTTGTCCCCCCAGCATTTGCCACGTATCCTGCCACCTCCATCGAGGGATATTCCTATTCGCCGGAAAAAGCAAATGAACTTATGAAAGCGGCAGGCTATCCACAAGGTAAGGGCTTTCCCCCGCTGACCCTTCAGCTCAATAGTGGCGGTGCGCAGAACATTCTTATTGCTGAAGCCATTCAAAAAATGTTGGAAGATAACCTGCATGTCCGAGTTTCGCTTAATATCGTACCTTTTGCTGCCCACCTTGAAGCAGTGGAAACGGGGAAGGTGCTATTTTGGCGGGCAGGATGGATCGCTGATTATCCCGATCCCGAGAACTTTCTGAACCTCTTTTATGGGCGGCATGTGCCCGAACAACTCAGCCAGCACAGCTATCTTAATACGTTTCGCTATCGAAGCTCCAAATTCGATTCGCTATTTGAGTCTGCCCTTCGAACTTCCAATGAATCCTTGCGAATGCAACGTTACGCTCAAGCCGACCAACAGGCCATCAATGATGCGGTTTGCCTTTTTCTGTACTACTACAAATCCGATCGGCTTCTGCAGCCCTACGTACGCAATTTCCCCATCAACGGAATGGAATATCGGGACTTTACAGCAGTTTACCTAGTACCATCCACACCGTAGTCTGGTGAATTGGTAATCCTACTTTTGCCATATGCAGGGACATAGGTTTTCGTCGTCTACCTCACTTCGGATGGCCCGAGAAGTCCTTCAAACTGAATCTACTGCCATTCGACAATTGGCAAAACAGCTCAATGATTCTTTTCACCAGGCGGTGGAGATTATTCTCAATGCTCGGGGACGCGTAATCATCACAGGGATTGGGAAAAGTGCTCTAATTGCTCAAAAGATTGTGTCGACATTCAACAGCATGGGGACGCGGGCCATTTTCATGCATGCCGCCGATGCCATCCACGGAGATCTTGGAATGATCAGTAGCGAAGACGTCCTCATGGTATTGTCGAATAGCGGTGAAACGCCCGAACTGAAGGTTTTCCTGCCACTTCTAAAGGGTAAAATCCCCGTTATTGCCATTGTGGGACGTTCGGATTCGTACGTAGGTCGTCAGTCGGACTGTATTATCGAAGCTCACATAGAAAAAGAAGCATGTCCTAATGGGTTGGCTCCCACCACCAGTACCACGGTTCAATTGGCCATTGGTGATGCACTAGCGGTGGTATTGGCGCATTACCGACAATTTACCCCTGAAGACTTTGCCCGCGTTCACCCGGGTGGAATGCTTGGCAAACGGCTCTTGATGAAAGTAGCAGATATTTATCCCAACAATCCGGCCCCTGCCAATCGGGCCGAAGACCCCATCCCCCAAGTTATCGTTAATATCACCACCCACCGATTGGGTGCAACGGCCATTGTCGATGCCCACCAACGCATCATTGGTATCATCACCGACGGTGACCTCCGGCGCATGATTCAGCAATATTCCGACTTTGCCCAACTCTACG
>CAYVLB010000034.1:0-17413 GCA_964452325.1 uncultured Sphingobacteriales bacterium
GGCTCATGATCCACATTATTTCGAAGACTTCATTTGGAAGAAAACTTCCATTCATCTAACACTATCGGGGCACACCCATGGCTTCCAAATAGGCGTAGAGACTGCTGCCTTCCGATGGAGTCCTGCACAGTATGTCTATCGTTTTTGGGCTGGGGCCTATCGATGGAAACATCAAGCCCTCTATGTTAATCGGGGGGTGGGAATGGTTGGCATTCCACTACGGATTGGCATTTGGCCAGAATTGACGTTGATCACACTTCAACGGGGGAATTGGATTACTTCTATCCCCATTTGATAGGATATTTGCGTTAAATTTGCGGCCACTAAAAAAAACACATGATGATGAAACAAAAGGTAAACTTAGAGTGGCGCCGTTATGCGGCGTGGGTCGGAATTAGCGCCCTGATATCAGGAGGGCTTGCAAACAACACCTTGTGGGCACAGTGCAATAGTGTGGTGTCTTCCTTCCCCTACGTGGAGAGCTTCGAGAACGGTCCTGCAGGATGGCAGGTAGATACGCAGAGTGGACGAAATAGCACCTTTGAACTGGGCAATCTTAGTGCCTCATCAACACCCGGGGTAATCGATACTGCCGCCGATGGCGTAATGGCATGGGAAACAGACACAGACGGCAACTACGTGAACAATCAAGGTGATTGGGTGGAAAGCCCATGTTTTGATTTCTCGGGATTTATACATCCGGTCAAGTTTTCTGCATGGGTATGGTGGCATAGCGAATCTGGTTGGGATGGAGCTGCCCTTGATACAATGGTGGGAAGCGGCAATTGGGGACGTGTGGGGCAAAACGGTGACCCCAATAATTGGTATAATAATAGTGCCATCTTAGGGTTAAGTTGGACAGGTAATCAGCATGGGTGGACAGGTACGGGATCGAACAGTAGCGGTGGATGGGTGAAAATTATCCGTTATTTACCCGAGCTGGCGGGGCGGGATAGTGTTAAGTTTCGTTTTGTATTTGGGTCTGATGGTTCCGTTAGTGGTTATGACGGTTTTGCGTTTGATTATGTGCGGATTGAGGAGGTCAGCAAGGATGTTGGGGTTGTCGCTGTTGATAACCCCGTGACGGGATGTAATTTAGGTAATAGTGAGCCTATCTGGATTACCGTCAATAATTATGGACGTAATCTCGTGGCAGGTGATACCATTAGCTATGGTGTGCAGGTCAATGGCGGATCGGTATGTACGGGTATGATCATAGTGGGTGCAGGGGGGGTGCCTCTGGGTGCGGATACAACCTTCAACACCAATTGTGTGGGAGATTTCAGCACCATAGGGGTACATACTGTGAATGCATGGGCATCTACGCCGGGTGATGTAGATGCTACTAACGATTCGTTAACAACTTCTATCGAAAATAAGGTGCCACCTTCCTTAGGGCCCGTAGATGTTTTTGTTGATAATTTTGAATGCCTTAGCGATATCACCACCCAAATAAGTGGTACCCTTTTGATGAGTGGTAATCCGACCGCTACGTGGGAATATACCAATACCTCCAATGGACGCCTTCAAACCGCATATGTTAATTATGATCCTGTAGGCGGTGCGCGGGCAATCACATTGGATGCCAACCCCTCTGGCACTTTTTCTAATAACTGGATTACCCTTGAATTGGATCTTGGCACTTACGATACGGCCCTTGATGAACTTGTACTTTCGCTGTTTGCCCGGGATCACGGAGACGAGACCCACTTGGGCGACTCTATTGCCGTACGGGGTAGTGATTCAGATCCGTGGATTAACCTGGTTTCGTATTGGGCGCCGACTGCCCAATGGCAAGAATATAGTTTCCATATTACCAATGCCCTTAAGAATGCGGGACAGAACTTTAGTTCCACATTTCAGGTTCGGTTTGCCCAGTATGATAACTTTGCCGTGCCTTCGGATGGGATCTCCATCGATAAAATTCGAATCTATGAATTGCTGCCAGATGTAGGCGTTACTGCTATTGATAGCCCGGCTTCTGGATGTGGCCTGGATTCTAATGAAACCATCTGGATGACAATCTATAATTATGGCGCCTCACTTGCTGCCGGCGATACGATATGGTATGAAGTATCCGTTGACGGAGGGACGCCGTGTTTTGATTATTTGCTAATTGGTACGGGAGGTTTTGCTGCACTAACGGATACATTAGTAGAGACCAATTGCACGGGTGATTTTAGCGCAAATGGCAATCATCTTGTGGTGGCAGGGGCATTCCACCTGATGGACGTGGATACAACCAATGACTTCGACACCGCTACCATAACTACCATCCCCACCATTAGTTCGTTCCCTTACGTGGAAGACTTTGAAAGTTGACCGGGCGGATGGTATAACATATCAGTAACTGGTGGAACTTCTCCATGGGAGCATGGTGATCCGTCGGCGTATTCCTATGGTGTCAATGATATCGATACTGCGGGAGAAGGGATGTATGCCTGGGAAGTGGATATCGACGGAGGATATGACAATAGTCAAGTGGTTGTGCTGGCATCGCCGTGCTTTGATTTTAGCGGTCAAGGGCAGGTTACCATTGCGTTCAAAGGCTATTGGGATTCGGAATCTCATTGGGACGGTACCCGCCTCGACACATTGGTCATAAGTCGATCGGGTGTAAATGGTGTGGTTAATGGGCAGAATGCAACGAATTGGTATAACTATACCTCGGTGGTTGCCCTTGGAACGGGTGGTTGGAGTGGAACCAGTGCTGGATGGATGGATGTATCTAAGGTGTTTAACTACGAGCTGGCCGGTCAAGAAGTTCAATTCGGATTTATTTTTGCCAGTGATGGATCGGTCAATGGATATGACGGCTTTGGAGTGGATAGCTTTGTAGTTTCGGTCTTAAGCTATTGTTATTTGGATACCGATACGGTGAGCATCTGTGCAGGTGACAGTATCCTTATTCATGGTCAGTGGCAATCGGTAGCAGGAACATACGTTGATACCTTTCAGGTGGGAGGATGCGATAGCATTTCAATAATTGTCCTTACCGTGCTGCCTTCCTCCACTGTTTCGATAATGGATACCATATGTCAGGGTGATACGCTCTGGTTTGGTGGTACGCCCTACACCCAAGGGGGCGTGTATGTGGATACGCTTGTGGCGGCTAACGGATGTGATAGTATTGTCACACTTACGCTCACTATGTTGCCATCATCGTCCTATGCAATCAATGATACCATTTGCATGGGTGATACGGCATGGGTGGCAGGCGTACCATTTACCCAGGCTGGGACCCATACCGTTACCGTAAGTGCTGCGAATGGGTGTGACAGTGTAATTACACTCAATCTGGTAGTTAATCAGCCATCTACATATGCCGATACCATTACGATTTGTCAGGGGGATAGTGCGTTGATTCATGGTCAGTGGCAGACGCAGCCGGGCGTGTATGTGGGCACGTATAGTGCTGTTAATGGGTGTGATAGTGTGGTGAGTACGACATTGGTGGTTCATCCGACCTATTCGGTTTCGGACACGGTGGAGATTTGTCAGGGGGATAGTGCGTTGATTCATGGTCAGTGGCAGACGCAGCCGGGCGTGTATGTGGGCACGTATAGTACTGTTAATGGGTGTGATAGTGTGGTGAGTACGACATTGGTGGTTCATCCGACTTATTCGGTTTTGGATACGGTGGAGATTTGCCAAGGGGATAGTGCGTTGATTCATGGTCAGTGGCAGACGCAGCCGGGCGTGTATGCGCACACATATTCTTCGGCGAGTGGATGTGATAGCAATGTTTACATTACATTGGTGGTTCATCCGACCTATGCGGTCAGTGTCAATGATACTATTTGTGCGGGAGATACTGCATGGGTGGGGAATGTTCCCTATACCCAGGCAGGCACCTATACTCAAACCCTTAGTAGCTCAGCTGGATGCGACAGTGTGGTGACCCTTAACCTATCGGTGATTATGGTAGATACTACCATTACGGTATTGGGGGATACGTTGATGGTGCAACAAGCCAATGCGGTGTATCAGTGGTTGATGTGTGATAGCAATATGACTCCGATTGCGGGTGCGACGAATCAGACATACACTCCCGCCAGGAGTGGTTCGTATGCTGTCCAGGTAACCTATATGGGTTGTGTGGTTACTTCCAGTTGTCATGTAGTGGTGATGGCCGGTCTTGCCGAAGTCGAACGTACATTCGGATTAAAAGTATTCCCCAATCCAACGCGGGGCATGCTTTACTTTGAAGCGGCGGCTCCTGGTACGTACAATCTGCGTTTGTATGATGTGTTGGGTAAGGAATATTGGCGTCGCCAGGTATCAGTGCAAGGGCGTTATGCGCTTCATCTCGGTGATATCCCGAAAGGAATTTACTTCCTAGAGGTGGGTAACGGCAATCGTGTGGAAGTGATTCAGTTGCGGGTGGAATAATAATTCATCCCAGGTAGGAGGTTAGTGAATACCGCTCGTCCCAATTCATCGGGACGAGCGGTATTTTAATAGGGTACAACCCCCTAAATGGATGGAAGTGTGTTTAACTTTGGATGCCTTAAAACCTTGAACTGTCAGAGATGAGTAATGAAAAGGAAAAAATGCTGGAAGCTACGCTGAAGCGCCTTGAAAAATTGCATGGGAGGGGCATTGTCATGCGGTTAAGTGATGACAAGGTCGAAGATCTTGAAACAATCAGCACCGGGTCTTTGGGATTGGATATTGCCCTTGGGGTTGGGGGATTGCCCAGGGGGCGAATCGTCGAGATTTTTGGTCCCGAATCCTCGGGAAAGACTACGTTGGCATTGCATGTGATCGCAGAAGTTCATCGGCAAGGAGGGGTAGCCGCGTTCATTGATGCCGAACATGCATTTGATCGTTTCTATGCTGAAAAGCTCGGTATTGACACGGATAATCTGTTTATTTCACAGCCGGACAGTGGCGAACAAGCACTTGAAGTTGCCGATTATTTAATACGATCTGGCGTGATAGATGTGATTGTCATTGATTCGGTGGCAGCTTTAGTTCCCCGTGCCGAACTGGAGGGTGAGATGGGGGATGCTAAAGTGGGGCTGCAAGCGCGGTTGATGTCGCAAGCCCTTCGAAAACTAACCGCATCCATTAGTCGGACGAAAAGCGTGTGTATCTTTATTAATCAATTGCGGGAAAAGATCGGGATCATGTATGGCAATCCGGAGACAACCACTGGGGGTAATGCACTTAAGTTTTATTCGTCAGTCAGACTGGACATTCGACGGATTGGAGCCATTAAATCGGGCAGTGAAGTTCTGGGAAATCGGGTGCGCGTCAAGGTAGCAAAGAACAAAGTTGCTCCGCCGTTTAAGACGGCTGAATTCGATATCATCTATGGAGAGGGAGTTTCTAAGGTAGGGGAATTGGTGGATCTGGGCGTAAAATATGATATTATTCAGCGGAGCGGTTCGTGGTATAGTTACAATGGTAACCGCTTGGGTCAGGGACGCGATGCGGTAGTCCAGCTGTTGCGGGATAATCCTGAATTTGCGCAGGAAATTGAATCTTCGATTCGCCATAAAGTGCTGGATGCGCGTTAAATTCATTGTCTCCTTTTCACCATATCGTTTGGGGGGGTACGCATGAAGAGCAAAATCCTTAACGGTTGGGTATTCCAGCAATGAAAAACTTTGTTCACTTACACGTCCATAGCCATTATTCGCTATTGGATGGGGCGGCGGATGTGGTGGATCTAATAAAAGCCGCCAAGCAACATGGATCGCCAGCCATTGCCTTGACGGATCACGGTAACATGCATGGCGTCGTCGACTTTGTGCTGGCAGCACGCAAGGCAGGTATCAAGCCGATTATTGGGTGTGAATTTTACTTGGCATCCATTGACCGATCACGTCGAGACCGCTTGGAGAAGACCTACCACCAACTCCTACTTGCGTATAACTCCACGGGCTATCAGAACCTTATTAAACTGTCTTCATTAGCTTTTATCGAAGGGTTTTATGGTAAACCCCGCATTGATAAAGAGTTATTGAAGCAATATTCTGACGGACTAATTGCCACTTCGTGTTGCCTGGCGGCGGAAATCCCCCAAACTATCTTAAATGAAGGTGAAACGGCCGCTAGGGAAAAGCTATTTGAATGGTTGGATATTTTCGGACCGGACCGTTTTTACCTTGAAGTGCAACGTCACGGTTTGCATGACGAGGCCCAACAACGGGTCAATGAAGTGCTCTATCGATGGGGCCAAGAGTTAAACCTGAAAGTAGTGGCTACAAATGACGTGCATTATCTTCATAAGGAAGATGCAGAAGCTCACGATATCTTGCTGAGCCTTCAGACGGGGGCCAAATTGGATGATCCGAATCGTCTCCGGTTTGACTCGGATGAATATTACCTGAAGTCTCCCTCCGAAATGGCACGTCAATTTGCTGACCACCCGGAAGTGCTTGAAACAGCCCTCGAAGTGGCAGATCGGGTGGATGAGATCCATCTCGAACGGGATATTCTGCTGCCAAATTTCCCGATTCCTTCCGGGTTTGAAAGTGCATTCGACTACTTACGACATCTCACCTACAAAGGTGCAAAACATCGGTATGACACCATCTTGCCAGAGGTAGAACAGCGGATTGAATCGGAACTGGATATAATTCGAAAAACAGGATTTGAAGGGTATTTTCTGATTGTGCAGGACTTTATCCAGGCCGCCCGCAATGAGGGTATTAGTGTGGGACCTGGTCGGGGGTCTGCGGTCGGATCAGTGGTAAGTTATTGTTTGGGCATTACCAACGTGGATCCGATGCGTTACGACCTTCTATTTGAAAGGTTTTTGAATCCTGAACGGGTCTCAATGCCTGATATGGATATCGACTTTGAGGACCGCCGTCGGGAGTGGGTGATTCGGTATGTGGCCAATAAATATGGCCGTAACAGCGTTGGCCAGATTGTGACCTACGGGGTCATGAAGGCACGTTCTGCCATTCGGGATGTGGGGCGCGTACTTCAAGTCCCCCTCAAACAGGTAGATCGCTTAGCCAAGCTCATTCCACCGGACCATCCATCGAATACCTCAATCCTTGAAATCCCTGAGATTCAACACGCGTATCAAAACGGCGAAGCATCGATCCGTCGCCTCATAGAAATGGCCGATCGCCTCAAAGGCGTCGTCCGTCATCGGAGTAAACATGCTGCCGGCGTAATTATTGCGCCTGGCGAATTGATGAACTATATCCCTGTGTGGACATCTGGAGGAGCGAGCCGCAACGATCCGACCGAATGCGAGGAACTACTTTCCTCTCAATACGATATGCGGTGTGTGGAAAAGGTAGGAATGCTTAAAATGGACTTTTTGGGCCTTCGCACGCTGACCATCGTTCAGGATGCGCTTCGTAATATCGAACAACGCACGGGTCGACGGCTTGATATGAATAGTATTCCGCTGGATGATTCTGCCACTTTTGCATTGTATCAGCGTGGAGACACCATTGGAACCTTTCAGTTTGAATCGGAAGGAATGCGGACGTGGCTACGGAGCCTCAAGCCCACCACCATTGACGACTTAATTGCCTTGAATGCTCTCTATCGCCCCGGTCCCATGGATTTCATACCCAACTACGTCCGTCGCAAGCATGGACAAGAGCAAGTAACCTATCCGCATCCATTGCTCGAACCCATCCTGCGTCCGACCTATGGCATTTTCGTATATCAGGAACAAATCATGCAAGCAGCTCAGGTGGCTGCAGGATTTACCTTAGGTAAAGCGGATATACTACGGCGTGCTATGGGGAAGAAGAAAGCGGATGAAATGGCCCGGATGAAGGAAGAGTTTTTAGAGGGGGCAAAGGCCAAGGGAATCAGTCAAGGTGAAGCCCAGCGCATATGGGATATGATGGCCAAGTTTGCCGAATATGGTTTTAACAAAAGCCATGCAGCTGCCTATGCCCATATGGCCTACCAAACTGCTTACCTTAAAGCCAATTATCCTGCAGAATTTATGGCAGCCTTGCTCTCCAACAATATGGGTGAGCTTAGTAGAGTATACCGCTATATCCGAGAAGCCCAGCGGATGAACCTTCAATTGTTGGGCCCTGATATTAATGAGAGTCACTATAGTTTTTCTGTTACTTCCGATGGTCGGCTGCGGTTTGGTTTAGGAGCGGTCAAAAACGTGGGTGAGAAGGCTGTACGTCATATTATCACCAGGCGTGAGGAAGGCGGGCCATATCGGGATATTTATGACTTTGTGGAACGGGTCGACCTTTCCATAGTGCAACGCAATGTGATGGAAGCATTGGCTGCAGTTGGGGCTTTTGACAGCCTTGCCACCGAAACGGTTCCCATCCACCGGGCTGCCCTGATTGAGGAGGACGGTAGCGTAGGGGGGGAAGCCAAGTCATTTATTGCTCGGCTAATCGATTATGGTAAGAAGTTTCAAGAAGCTCATAAGAGTGTGGCCAATTCGTTGTTTGGTGCGGAAGTCATAGAAATTCAAAAACCGCCTGTGCCCAAGGTCCCGCCATGGGATATTCATCAGGTGTTGCGGAAAGAAAAAGAATTTGGGGGATTTTATTTTTCTGGGCATCCATTGAATAAGTATGCCGCATTGCTGCCGTGGTTGACTTCGGTTTCATTGGCGGAGTTTCATCAGAAAGAGGGGGAGTTTGTGAGGGTGGCAGGAGTGGTCCAATCGGTGCGTAAGCGGCGTGATCGGGAGGGTAATCAATATGCCCTTATTATTATTGAGGATATGACAGGCGAAGCCGAAGTCGCGGTTTTTTCGCAGCTATATCAAACCCACGGGCATTTAATATCCGAAGATCACATCCTGTATGTTGAAGGTACGGTACGGGTGTTTGGTGATGGAGAAAGGACACGTTATTCCATTTCTGCTTCGCAACTGATGACGATTGAGAAAGCTTGGGACCGCAAGTCCGCCCTTCGAATATCGATAAAGGCGGCCACGGTGACTATGGAAGATATCGAGCACCTTATTGCGATTCTTCGATCATATCCGGGTGACCGAACAGTACGCTTCTTAGTGCATGCCCCGGAAGGTACTTTGCTTGCTCAAACCAAAGACAGTGTCAGCCTCGTGCCGCCACTTCTTGAACGCTTGACCCGGCTTTCCACCATTACATTTGCAGTCGAATAAATTCACCGATTAAAAAACCGTAGAAACATGGTTGCACATACAACAGATGCCGATTTCGAAAAGGACGTCCTCCAAGAGAAAGGACTGGTCATTGTCGATTTCTGGGCAACATGGTGTGGTCCTTGCCTGGCCATTGCTCCCATATTAGAAGAAGTGGAAAACGAATATGATGGTCAACTAAAAGTCCTTAAACTTAATGTGGATGAGCATCCCAAAACTGCTGTTCAGTACGGTATTCGTTCCATCCCAACGCTCATTTTCTTTAAAGATGGTGTAGTTGTTGAGAAAATGATCGGACTTGTTTCCAAAGATCGTCTCAAAAAGTCTATTGACGCCCACGTAGTCGGGTGATTTTTTTCGAATGAGTTCAACATCCATCATTCCCTTTACGGACGCCCAGCCCTATGGAAGTATGGAGTTGTGGGCGCGTCGGATGGTGGAAGGGTTTTTAGTGGGACTTCATAAAAGTCCGTATCATGGTTTTTCCGTTGAATTTTCTGAATATCGTCCGTATCAACCTGGGGATCCCCTCCGTCATATTGATTGGAAGGTGTTGGCACGTACAGACCGTCTCTACCTCAAAAAGTATGAAGATGAGACCAACCTCCGATGTCAAATTTTGGTGGATGTTTCTTCTTCGATGTTTTATCCGACATCCCATCCTACGAAGTTTTCCTTTGCGGCATTTATGGCAGCAGCTCTTCTATACTTATTGCGTAAACAACGCGATGCTGCGGGTGTGACCCTTTTTGCCGACCAGATCGAGTTTCACCGTATGCCTTCTACCCGTTCTATTCACTATCGGGATCTTTTTGCTCACCTCGAACATTTTTTGCGTCATCCAACCCGCCGAAAGACGACTCGTTTGATCGACACCTTGCGTGTGATTAATACTCAGCTGCCCAAACGTGCCATGATTATTGTTTTCTCGGATGCTTTCCTTCCCCGAGAGAATACGGATCTTTTCCTGGATGTGTTTAAATATCTTCATTCCCGCCACCATGATGTAATTTTTTTTCATACATTGGCCTATTCCGAAGAAGTAGAATTTGCGTTGGACTCGCCTTACCTTCGGCTGGAGGATCTCGAAACCGGAGAAAGCCTTCACATCTCGCCTACTGAAGTGCGGGAAGAGGTCCAGCAATATATGAAATCGTGGATGCATCGCCTGAAGGTGGAGCTGTTGCAATTTGGAGTTGATTATATCCCAGTGGATATCCGTCAGTCCATTACGCAGGTGTTATTGCCGTTTTTGCAACGACGTAGCCGCCGCATTGGGTAGCTGCCTATGATAACCTTCCCACATGCCAAAATCAACTTAGGTCTTTATATCGTCGGGCGCCGTCCAGACGGTTACCATAATATCCTCAGTTGTTTTTATCCGATTCCATTGGCCGATGCTCTGGAAATGGTTCCCTCAGATACGACCGATCTGCGATGTGTGAATGCCACGATCGCTCGGAAACAGAATTCGGTGTGGCGGCTCCTGCAGGCAGTGAGGGCATTAGGGATGTCCCGTTCTTTTCGGTGGTGGCTTCTTAAAGGGATTCCATCGGAAGCAGGACTGGGTGGGGGGTCGGCGGATGCTGCTTTTGCCTTGCGCATGTTATGTGAACATACTGATTTGCGCTTGTCGCATCGCCAACAGGTCAGGCTGTTGGCTGCGATTACTGCTGATGGCCCATTTTTTCTTCAAGATCGTCCTGCCATTGTAGAAGGGCTGGGCGATCGGGTTACCCCCATTGCCTTGTCGTTGGCCGGATGGCATTTGACGATTATCAAGCCCGATGTTGGCATGCCTACCGCTGAAGCCTATGCCCGTATTCGTCCTGCACCTTATGCAAAGGAGCAATTGTTGGATATCCTTCGGCGCCCTGTCGAGGAATGGCAAGGATGTTTGGAAAACCGCTTTGAAGGTGTTGTTTTTGAGAGGTATCCGTATTTGCGGTCGATCAAAGATGGTTTATACCGATTGGGTGCTGTGTATGTAGCGATGTCGGGATCAGGGACATCCTTTTTTGCCCTATCGGAAGGTCCGTTAGACCTCCTGCCCGAGTGGGAGCGTTGGAAAGTATGGGGGGGCGATTTGCCATCAATACCATAGCCGGGCATCTACGCGCCGTAGATACTCTCTGGCGGCTCCCCGAAAAGGTGTACGCTTGACGTGACGTATCTTGCCCCAGGCGCTTTGCCACATCGAAAGCAAGTTGTCTAAGCGACGTGTTTTCCATATTACAAAAAGGCTCCACATTAGTATCTGAGAGATTACAAATCGGAAGGGAAAGAACTTCCAAGCCACCACAATCCGATTGATGGCTTGGTTGATGTACACTTCTTGGGTGGGACGCCGTCCAGTGGTTGCAGGGTCATGGATGATAAAGAGTCTGCTGGTGTAATGAATTTGATAGCCTGCCTGAATTACTTTACATGCCAGATCATATTCCTCACCACGATCGGTGATTTCACTGCCATACCCGCCTACTTTTTGAAACAACTTTCGAGGAATTGCATGGAGTGACCCCCAAAAAATGTAGGTGTCAAAGGCAGGTTTTCGGAGATACGCTTTCTTTTTGTGCGCAACAATGACTCGGTTAGTAGGTGGCTCGTAGGCGGGAAAGGCCAGCACGCCCAAATGGGGCAATTCTTTGAAAAGACGATCGATGTGTGTGAAAAAGTTGGGGTCGCGGAAAATGCAATCATCGTCGATGAACACCAAAATGTCGCCAGAGGCCTCTTGCGCCAGTCGCTGACGTCCCCGTGTACACCCTTCATTACGTTCGTTGCGTAAAAAGCGAAATGAAATATTGGGAAATGTTTTCGTCAAACGTTCAAAAGCCTTCCGCCCATCATTTAATGAAACATTGGATGCGTTATCTAACAGAAGGATCTCGATGGGGCCGGCAAATCGACGAACAACTCCGCATTCCTTCAAAGATTCTGCCAACCGCCTCAGGTATTGAGGGCGATTGTGTGTAAGAAGTGCCAGCGTAATGCGCGGAGGCATATCCAAGACCTAATCAAGATAGGACCGAATGGGGATGTTACGGTCAATTTTTCGGTTGAGGCCACGTAATACATTACCAGGTCCGGTCTCGACGAATTGTTGAGCGCCATTGCGAATCATGCTTTGAATGGTGTGTGTCCATCGAACGGGGGAGGTGAGTTGCCGAATCAGATTCGTTCGGATGACTTCGGGGTCGGTAGTTGGTTCGGCGGTAACGTTTTGATAGATTGGACAAATGGGTGTTGCAAATGGAGTAGATTTGATGGCGCGGGCCAATTGTTTGCGGGCAGGCTCCATTAAAGGTGAATGGAAGGCTCCTGCCACGTTGAGAATAACTGCTCGGCGTGCACCCCGTGTTTTTAGGATTTCCACCGCGTTTTCGACGGCTTCTATCGTACCGGATATGACCACCTGCCCCGGCGCATTGTAATTGGCAGGGACCACATCGGGTCCCACCAATTTGCATACTTCTTCTACCACGTTGTCGGGAAGTCCCAATATTGCTGCCATCGTTGAAGGGCGTCGTTCACATGCAGCTTGCATTGCGATAGCCCGTTCATATACCAGCTGTAGTCCATTTTCGTCCGAAACCACACCCCCCGCAGCCAATGCTGAGAACTCTCCCAGCGAATGTCCAGCCAGCATCGACGGCGTGAAGCGTTCGGGGTAGGCTTTAATGAGGGCTAGGGAATGCACGTAAATGGCAGGTTGGGTGTATCGGGTTTGTTTCAGTTGTTCGGCATCGCCTTCAAACATCACTTTGGTGAGTGGAAACTCCAATATTTCATCGGCACGATTCATCCATCGGCGCGCTGCTTCTGACTGTTCGTATAGGTCGCGCCCCATGCCCACAAACTGAGCACCCTGGCCAGGAAATAGATAAGCTGTTGCCATATGCTATAATAGTTTGCTACTAATTAGCTTGATAAACTCTTCACGGGTAGCAATATTTTCAAATGCTCCGGTGAACGCGGATGTTGTGGTTACAGAATTTTGCTTTTGCACTCCCCGCATCATCATGCATAGGTGATAGGCCTCGATTACCACTGCCACGCCCAAGGGCTGTAATGTTTCTTGAAGACAATCTCGGATTTGCCATGTGAGGCGTTCTTGGAGTTGCAGCCGCCGGGCAAAAGCATCTACCATGCGGGGGATTTTGCTAAGTCCCACCACCTTGCCATTAGGGATATATGCCACGTGTGCCTTGCCGAAAAAGGGGAGCATATGGTGTTCGCACATGGAATAAATTTCAATATTCTTTACAATCACCATTTCCGAATAGGCTTCCTCAAAAAGTGCCGATTGGATGATCCCTGCCGGGTTTTCACGATATCCTTTCAATATAAATCCCAATGCTTGTGCCACGCGTTGTGGTGTATCCCGCAGACCTTCCCGATGTGGATCTTCACCGATGAGTTCTAATATGTCCCGAACCCGTTGGCTCAGCTGGTCCAATGGTAAGTTCAATTTATTCTTCTGGTCCATAATATTCGACGATATTGTTCTCAGTTTCGTAGAGAACTACCTTGTATAGCATGCCCTGGGGAAAGTGGGGAGCCAGCTGTTCCCAAAAAGCCACTGCCAAGTTTTCAGCAGTGGGGTTAATACCTTTCAAAAAAGGGACGTCAAGGTTGAGGTTCTTATGATCGACGCGATCGATAATCTGGGTATTGATAATGTGCTTGAGGTCTTTGAAGTCCATTACCATTCCTGTTTCGGGATCAATTTCGGCTCGTAAAGTGACCCACAAGTAAAAATTGTGCCCGTGATAATTGGGGCTAGCACATTTACCAAATACCTCCTGATTTTTTTCTGGCGACCATTTCGGATTTTCCAGCCGATGGGCCGCAGAGAAATGGGTCTTCCGCGTGATGTATACATAGCGCGCCATTGCAGTATTGAGCACTTTTGGGGTGGGGCAAACTTACCGCAAGGTTATTTTAGTTAATCGGATTTCGATGCCCGACGCCGCACAATATCAGCAATGATCAACTCTCCATGGTGGCGTGTATTCTCAATAAAAAGCTGGTTGGTGCGAAGCCCACCCAATATGGACCCTGCTAAGTATATTCCAGGAACATTACTTTCCAACGTATGCGGGTTATGGCTGGGAACCCAATCTGGTCCCTCCCACTTCACCCCCACCTTTTCTAAGAACGAATAGTCTGGCCGATACCCAATAAGGGCCAGTACCCAATGAGCGGCAAGGCGTTGACGACCCTGAGGCGTTGTGATCTCTACCGCGTCAGGGAAAATGCGGTGAATGTGGCTTCGAAAAAAGGCTTGTATGGCCCCTTCGTTAATGCGGTTTTGAATATCCGGAAGCAACCAATACTTAACACTTTTATGAAAATCGGAATCCCGAATTACCATCGTTACCTTGGCTCCACGCTGCCAACATTCAAGCGCTGCCTGGACTGCTGAGTTACCTGCCCCCACAATAACCACGTTTTGACGATAAAAAGGATAGGGCGAATGATAGTAATGCAATACATGCGGCAGTTGTTCTCCTTCCACACCTAACTGGTTGGGTGTGTCGTAGAAGCCGGTGGCTAATACCACAGCTTGGGTCAGATAACTTCCCTTATCGGTGTGTACGTGCAACAAGGGCCACTGTCCCTCAACAGAGATGACCCTTTCGTATAAGTGAATTGGCAATTGGTAATGATCGGCTACTTTCCGATAATATTCTAGGGCTTCTTGTCGGGTCGGCCGTCGATGCGGGCTAGGGAACGGTACCTTGCCAATCTCCAGCCGATCGGATGAAGAGAAAAAGACCATAAATTCCGGGAATCGATGAATGGAATGTACCAGCCCCCCTTTGTCAATTAGCAGGAATTGCAGACCGTGATCGTGAGCAGCGATACTTACTGCCAACCCTGCTGGGCCAGCTCCCACAATGATAACGTCGTATCTCATACGTTCCACAAAAAAAATTAAAGCGACCTCAAAGAATTCACCTGTATTTTCTCAATCCCTTCCTCGGCAGGTATTACCTCGCGTATTCTAAATTATGAATTTCAATGATTAGTGTATTTTTGCCCATGAAATGACGAATTGATTATTGGTTGTCTACCAAACAGTCTAAATAATGAAACCATGAAAGTTGAGCAACTCTACACGGGATGTTTGGCAGAAGCGGCTTATTACATTGAATCGGATGGCGAAGCTGCCATTATTGATCCCTTACGGGAAACGGAGCCCTATCTTGAATTGTTGCGGCGAGATGATGCCCAGCTAAAGTATGTTTTCGAAACGCATTTTCATGCCGACTTTGTTTCGGGGCATTTGGACCTGGCTAAAAAGACGGGTGCTACTATTGTGTTGGGTCCGACAGCTCAGCCTGCCTATCCAGCGCATATTGCATCCGATGGTGAGGAATTTCCGATCGGTAAAATCACCATTGTTGCTATTCATACGCCGGGCCATACCCTTGAATCGACAACGTATCTTCTCAAGGATGCGTCCGGAAAGCCAGTTGCCATTTTTACCGGGGATACCCTTTTTATTGGGGATGTGGGCAGGCCAGACCTTGCCGTTAAAAGCAATTTGACCAAAGAAGACCTGGCAGGTATGTTATATGATTCTTTGCATCGGAAAATTTTGCCATTGCCGGACGATATCATTATTTATCCCGGGCACGGGAAGGGGTCAGCTTGTGGGAAAAACATGAGCGATCAGACCTATGATACCCTTGGACATCAGAAACAGGTAAATTATGCGCTTCAGGCCCGATCGAAAGAAGAGTTTATCAAAGAAGTGCTAGAAGGTTTGATGCCCCCGCCACAATATTTTCCCAAGAACGCAGTGCTCAATAAAATGGGCCCAAAGAAAAGTATTGACGAGGTGTTGGCACAGGGTGCAGTGGGGCTTACGCCCGATGCGTTTGAGCAGCGTATTCAAAAAGAAGGAGCTATTGTGATTGATGCCCGATCTCCTCACGATTTTGCACAAGGCCACATTCCCGGTGCCATTAACATCGGATTGGACGGTGAGTTTGCTCCGTGGGTGGGAACGCTAATCCCCGATCTGAATCAGCTCATTGTATTGGTTACGCCGATTGGACGTGAAAAAGAAGCGGTAGTCCGCTTGGCCCGTGTAGGTTATGATAATGCATACGGATATCTTGAAGGAGGCATGAATGCATGGGAAAATGCAGGTAAACCCATAGAATCCGTTCCTGCCATTTCCGCCGCAAAACTGGCCGATGTTTATCGGCAACATCCTGCACACACGTACATTCTCGACGTACGGCGGCCGCCGGAGTATCAAAGCGAACATATCAAAGGTGTAACCAATTATCCCTTGGATTTTATCCAACAATGGCAATCGGAGTTGAATCCAAATGAAACATATTACCTTCATTGTGTGAGTGGCTATCGTTCGATGATTGCGGCTTCGCTGTTGCGTAAAGCGGGATTTCGCAGTGTCATCAATGTGGAGGGCGGCTTTAATGAGTTGCGTCAGACTGGCATTCCATTAACCGGACAGGCTGTTCCTTCCGAAGGATAGGGTGGATTGCCATACAATCCCCAATGTTGTTTTTGTGAAGTGGCAGGGGCTTGATTGATCGCCTGTTTGTTTCGCGAGATACGAGATAAGTGGTTGTTGATGTGGATATTGGCGTTGCCCTAAGTTTGAACAGCTGAATTAAGCTATCGGTGACATTTCAGGACTATTTCGTAATCATTGCTTATGTTACATTGTCTGTGGTATTGGGGCTTTATTTTCGGCGTCGGGGGAGTCGGGGGATCGAAGCCTTTTTTGTGGGAGGGCGAAATGTTCCGTGGTGGTTAGCAGGTGTGTCGATGGTTGCAACCACTTTTGCAGCAGATACGCCATTGGCGGTAACCGAATTGGTATACGAGCACGGGATAAGTGCTAATTGGCTGTGGTGGAGTTTTTTGCTGGGGGGGATGTTTACCGTGTTCTTTTTTGCGCGTCTATGGCGTCGAAGTGGGGTCATTACTGAGGCTGAACTCCTGGAGTTGCGCTATGGAGGACCTCCTGCAGCGTTTCTTCGAGGCGTAAAGGCGATCTATTTAGGATTGTTTGTGAATGTATTGGTATTGGGATGGGTTGGAAGTGCGATGTTGTCGGTGATTCGGGTTTTGTGGGATGCGGATATGACCATGGCCATTTGGATATTGAGTGGCCTGGTGGCTGCAGCCTTATTATATACTTCTCTGACGGGACTGTGGGGTGTGGCCGTGACCGATTTTTTTCAGTTTGCCTTGGCGATGGTGGGTGCAGTGGCTTTGGCAGTGTGGGCAGTGGAAAGTCCTCAGGTGGGGGGATGGACAGCCTTTCGAGCTGCC
>CAYVLB010000035.1:0-17272 GCA_964452325.1 uncultured Sphingobacteriales bacterium
GATACTCAATCTCGGTGCCCACGCCCTCCGCGCGCAGTCGGCGCTGGCGTTCGTAAGTGGTCAGGGCCAATTGATATTGCGTACGCACTTCCGCCAACTGGTTCCGAAGAATGGCATCGTCCAGTGTGAATATGATATCACCTTTCCGGACCCGATCACCTTCCCGATGATGTACTTTAACTACCGTACCACCAGTCTCAGCAGCAATGGGAAGATCTCCTTCAACTTTGACATTTCCTTGAACCTCCACATATTGAATAAATCGTTGCGGTACTACCCGATAGGCCGACACAAGGGGCAATCGGGATCGGTCCTGATATGCCAGCATCTTGTCAATCTGATGAAGCAATTCCGATAGGCTGTCGATTTGGTGTAGTAAAGCAGCCCGGCGGGCCTGCCAATCTGCAGAATCTCCTGGTGCGTTTGCTGAAGGGCTGGAAGTGCCAGTAGAGCAGCCCCCCATTAGTAGCCATCCCATAAGCACAGTCGGGATCATTCCAAAGATGAAATGGTTGAGAATACGCTTCATCACGGGGATTTTATTTATGAATTATCTGAAAAAATCGGCTTTCCCAGTAGCTGATAAAGCCTGACCTTTTGACGGATAAAGTCGGCGATGGATTGCAAATACTGTTGTTGGGCAGTGAAGAGTTGCATCCAACTTTGGTGAAGCTGAAAGCTTCCGATCAGTCCCTCCCGATACTTGATACCAGTATGTCGGGCAATGCGTTGAGCCAATTCCATCTGTTCAGCACGTAAAGAAAGTTGCTCTTGGGCTTGACGGTAAGATGCCCATTGCCGGGCAAAGTCAGTGCGAAGACGTTGTTCAGTTTGCCACATCTCCAACAGGGCCTTCTGATATTCCATGCGGGCCTGGTCAATACGGCTCTGACGGGCCCAGCTCGTAAATAATGGAAATTGCACTTGCACGCCTAACAGCGATTGCTGACTCCAAAGGCCGGAGTTGTTAAAAAAGTCGAATTCGTTGCTGTAAGCATATTGCCCGTACACGAGGAACCCGCTAATAACAGGTAATGCCTTGGCCTTTTCATTTTTCCATAGCAAACGCTGCCCTTCAGTTTGGCGTTGTGCAAGGCGATAGTCAGGATGGCGGGTCGGATCAAAGACCGGCAGGGAAACGGTTGAATCCTGCCATTGTGTAAGCATGCTTTCAAGGGAAGCCGAAATAGTGATTGAATCGGTGACTTTGCGTCCCATTGCCCATAATAATGCCCGCTTTGCAACGCCGATCATCCGCTTGGCTTGGGCTTCTTGGCTACGCAATGATGATAAGGTCATCTGGAGTTGATCAACAGCGTTGCGGTCAACCAGCCCCTCACGGTACAACTTGAGTGTGTGTTGGACATCCTTATCGACCAGTTCGATGTTTTTTTGCACCAGTTCGAATTGGGTCTGGGTCAGGACTAGCTGAAGGTAGGCGTTGACAACAGCTTCGATAATTTTTTGGCGGGTTTTTTCTGCTGCCAGTTCGGCGATGGCTTTATAGGTTCGGGCTGATTGTAGGCCGACGATATACGATCCGTTGAAAATCAGTTGGTGGACAGTGGCATTCCATTTCATGGTTTGTTCGGTGCCGAATTTAACGGGGATGTAGGCATCTTCGGGAGCGCGCGGATCAAATATTCGGGCAGGGATCAGCTGGACGGGCTGCTCAATGAATTGCTGATACGATGCATCCACACTCAACTGAGGAAGTCCGATGGCCGTTGTTTCCCATATTTTGCGACGGGATTTATCGATTTCCAGCCGGACGTTTTCCATGGAAGGGTGATGACGTAGGGCGTACTGGACCGCCGACGCTAAGGTCAGGGGCTCCTGTTGGGCGCATAGCGGGCTAATTGCCCATCCCATAATGATGCCAATCCCTATGCAATGCCATGTTTTCATGCCGATTGAATTTTGGACAAGTGGGAGCGTCCTTTGGATGTGAGTAGTACGTCCAAGAAAAAGCGTAAAAACTGTTCGTGGATTTTCCATCGTTCATATTGGTTGGATGGAAACAACAATGGGTTCCCAATTCCCGACATGCCAATAAAGAAAAATCGGGCTGCTATTTCCGGATCCAACTCTGACCGATACAAGCCCAGTTGTTGGCCACGTTGAATGTTACGAGTCATCCAGCGCACCACCAACTCCATGTGGGCCTGTTTCATCCGGTCCGCAATCTCCGGATAATAACGTTCCAATTGGTAACTGGGAGTGGCTTCGATATCCTTAAGCACTTGTCGGGCTATTTCCCGAATGGCTACGAATTCTTCCACAGGGTCTTTCCCTGCTTGGCACAATTTCTCGAGGTATTGTTCAATTTCCTGACGGAGGTGTTCGATGGATGCCTCGATAAGAACCTCCTTTGCTGGGAAATGCTGATAAAGGGTCTTTTTTGAAATCCCCAATTGGTGAGCAATTTCATCCATCGTAACTTCTCGAAATCCGCGACGGAAAAACAAGTGGCGGGCTGTCCGAATAATGCGGTTTTTCATCTCAAAACAATTCCCGATTAAAGGTGAACCGGGGCGCAAATGTAAACAAAAGAAACTTAAAAAACGAGTATAGTTTTCAAAGGATATGGGCGCCTTTGTAGCAAACTTTTATCTATTACAAAGTATATTTGCCTAATCAGCCTTCTAAAAATATGTTGGGTATGCGTAATTTTATTCATGGCTTGTGGATGTGTGCACTCCCTGTAATTGCACAGGTGTCGTGGAAAATTGATCCGAGTCATTCCCGCATCGGATTTTCTATCAAACACATGGGAATTAGTGAGGTGGAGGGAGAGTTTCGCAAAGTGGAAGTTGACGTATTGCAAGACATCCCGCAACGTTGGGATAACATCCACGTCAAAGTGCTGATTGATGCAGCATCTATCGATACTCGCAACGAAGACCGAGATGAACACCTGCGAAGTGCTGATTTTCTGGATGTTGAAAAGTATCCGATGATTCTCTTTACGTCGGAGGGAATGAAAAAGATAGGTAAGGATGAAGCATCTGGTGCTATTGTTTACCAGATGCCGGGAACATTGGAGTTGCACGGCATAACCCGACCCATTACCCTCACGGTCTATCATTTTGGCACCATTGAAGATCCGTGGGGAAACACCCGTGCTGGCTTTCGCATCCGTGGCCAAATCGATCGAACGGATTTTGGGATCACCTATGCCAAAAAAACCAAAACGGGAGATCTACTCATCGGGAAAATTGTCAGGTTTGATATGCCCATCGAACTAATTCGGTCAAAGTAAGTGCTATGGAAGGTCCCAGTCGACTGTTCGACATTTTGGAACGGCAATTGGCCCGTTTCCCACGCCCCGATGCGTTGGCTTATAAATATGATGGTCAGTGGCGGATGTATTCCACACAAGAAGTCGTTCGGATTATCCGCGAGTTGGCAGCTGGACTGATTCGGGTTGGTATTGCGCCGGATGATAAAGTGGCCATTGTTTCATACAACCGCCCAGAGTGGAATTTTATAGATCAGGCTACCCAGCGCATCGGCGGTGTGTTGGTACCCCTATATCCGACCGCTAGTATTTCCGAATGGGCTTATATTCTCAAAGACGCTGGGGCACGTATCCTGTTTGTGGAAAGTGATGAACTGCTTCAGAAAGCTCATCAGATGAAAGAATCCCATGAACTACCCCAGCTTACAGCCATTTATCGCCTCACGCCGGGGCAGGGAGCTGCCGGATGGGAGACATTACGACTCACCGATGAAGCGTTGCTGGCTGAGGTGGACAAGCGGGCCGACGCCGTCGAACCCGATCAATTAGCCACCCTTATCTATACTTCCGGTACTACCGGCGATCCCAAAGGCGTGATGCTGACCCATGCCAACATCCTCAGCAATATTCAAGCAACCGCCCAAGTGCTTCCCCTTTATCCATCCGATAAAGCCCTCAGCTTCCTTCCACTTTGCCATAGCTTCGAGCGGATGGTTTCCTACTACTACATCTATCAGGGAGTGGGCATATGGTATGCCGAACATATCGACAAAATCGGGGATAACCTTCGGGAAGTCAGACCCACAGTTTTTACAACTGTCCCCCGCCTCTTGGAAAAGGTTTACGAACGGATTGTCAGTGTAGGGATGAGTTTGAGCGGTCTTAAACGGGCCATCTTTTTCTGGGCACACGGCTTGGGAATCAATTATGAGTATGGCGATGAGAAGCATTGGTGGAAAGGATGGCAATTAAAGGTGGTGAATAAGTTGGTATTTGCCAAGTGGCGTGAAGCGTTGGGGGGAAACGTTCGTTTTATTGTATCGGGAGGGGCAGCACTTCAAGAGCGGTTGGCCCGTATCTTTACAGCAGCTGGGATACCTGTCCTTGAAGGATATGGGCTGACAGAAACATCACCCGTTATTGCCGTTAATCAGGAGGATGTCCGATACCGTAAGTTTGGTACGGTAGGACCGCCCATTCCGAATGTGGAGGTCCGAATCGCCGACGACGGAGAGATTCTATGCAAAGGCCCCAATGTTATGAAAGGATATTACAACAAACCCGAAGCCACCGCCGAGGTCTTCGATAAGGAGGGATGGTTTCATACAGGTGATATTGGGCGATTTGAAGTCGGCATGTTCGTTAAAGACAAAATATTTCTCAAGATTGTTGACCGCAAAAAAGAACTCTTCAAAACCTCTGGTGGGAAATATGTGGCCCCCCAGCCCATTGAAAACCGACTCAAAGAGTCGTTCCTTATCGATAATGCATGGGTAGTGGGAGAAAATCGCAAGTTCGTTAGTGCCATTATCATCCCGTCAATGGATAATCTCAAAGAATGGGCAGAGCAAAACGGCATTTTGGTAGATGGAGAAGAAGCCCTGTTGAATCATCCGAGGGTGTTGGCAAAGTACGAAGAGATTATTCGTCGCGTCAATGACAACCTGAGCCGTCCGTCACAGATCAAAAAATTCAGACTACGGAATGATCAATGGGGCGTCGATACAGGCGAGATGACGCCTACCCTAAAGCTCAAACGGCGCGTGCTCGAGGATCGATATCGGCAACTTATTGAGGAGATCTATTGGGAAGACAAAAATTGATGCGCGACTGGATAGGCCTTCTCCGGCCGAAGCAGTGGGTCAAGAACGGTGCCCTTTTTTTGCCCCTCTTTTTTGCAGGTCGCATTGGAGCATGGGAGCTGTTGGTGAAAGTAGTGTTGGCATTTGGGGCGTATTCGCTGGTCGCCTCCTCATTATATGTCCTTAATGATTACCTGGATCGGGATCGGGATGCCCTACATCCCGTCAAGCGTAACCGCCCGATGGCTTCCGGGCGGATTCAACCCGCTTGGATGTGGGGAATTGTGCCCGCATTGTGGATAATGGCAATCGGCATTGGATGGAAATTACACCCCGGATTTTGGGCAATTGTGGGGACGTATTGGATAATGAACCTATTGTATAGCATGTGGCTAAAGCATGTCCCCGTATTGGATATTTCGCTAATTGCGATTGGCTTTGTTTTTCGGCTTTTTGCAGGAGGGGTCGTAGCAGATGTGGAATTATCTCCTTGGATTGTGGTGATGGTGTTTCTAATTTCTGTGTTTCTCGCATTGGGCAAGCGTATGGAAGACGTTCGGATATATGAGCAATCCGGCGAGATGATGCGTCCGGTGGTGACAGGCTATAATTTAGTGGTGTTACGTCATGCAATGAGTATGATGGGCGCAGTGGTAATTGTTGCTTATGTAATGTATACGCTGGATGCATCTGTGACGAGGCGGCTGGGGTCGGAAATGCTATACCTCACTGGTCTCTTTGTAGTATTGGGGGTCTTGAGATATCTGGTACTGGTTCTGGTGGATGAGCGCGGTGGCTCACCTACCGATGTATTATGGTCAGATCGGTTTTTGCACGGAGTTCTTGTAGGGTGGCTCCTCAGTGTGGCCTATTTTATTTACTTCTCACCCAAAGGGTGAAACAACTGAGTGGTGGGATATTTTCGCCATGCTGCTTGGGTACATTGGTCGGCGATTGAGCGGTCGGCTTTCCAAATTTTTCCATCAATAAACACAGCTTCTGCCAATGGCATTGCATAATGGTAAGGGATGCTTGAGAGGTCTCGGATGGGACGGGTGACCATGAAATTGGCCGGGATGCCCCTACGGATGTGCCCATGGGAATTTTGAAGTCCCAGAGAAAATGCAGGATTGATGGTGAGTGCATTGTAGGCTTCGTTCGGTAGCATTTTCATTTTTATCACGGCCAGCGACATCATGAAGGCCATGTTGCCAGAAGGACTGCTACCCGGATTAAAGTCGGAAGCAATGGCTACTGGCAAATCCGCTTCAATCATTCGACGGGCTGGTGGATAGGGCAAGTTCAAGAAAAATGCTGTCCCCGGAAGCAAAATGGGAAGGGTCGAAGAACCTTTCAGCAGGGCAATTTCTTCGTCGTTGAGGTATTCGAGGTGATCTACTGATACTGCGTTGTGTTGGACTGCCACTGCCACGCCCCCCGTATGTCCCAGCTCGTTTGCGTGAATGCGTGGACGCAATCCATACTTGCTAGCAGCTTTCAGGATGCGGGACGTCTCATCCGGAGAGAAAAAACCCCGATCGCAAAACACATCAACGTAGTCAGCCAAATGCTCTTCGGCAATGCGTGGAAGCATCTCATTGATTAGCTGTTGGAGGTATCCTTCGTGGTTATTCCGGAACTGTTGGGGATAGGCATGTGCTCCTAGAAATGTAGATCGGATGGGAATTGGTAATGCATTTTTCAAGCGACGGATTACCCGTAACATCTTTAGCTCAGCCTCGGTTTCTAATCCATAACCGCTTTTGATCTCAAGGGCGCCTGTGCCCATACTGACCAGTTGGACGATCCGCTGATAACTCTGCTCAAAAAGGCTATCTTCGTCAATTGCTGCCAGCTTGCGGGCCGAATTAAGGATGCCTCCACCCGATGATGCAATTTCTTCGTACGATTTGCCTTCTATCTTCATAACAAACTCTTCCTCACGAGTAGCGGCAAAAACCAAATGCGTATGGGCATCCACCCAGGTAGGGAGGATATGGCGTCCTTCCACATCAATTTTCATGGCGATGGGATGAGAGGCTAAATTGTCCATTCGGCCGTAATCGGCAATGCGCCCCTGCTGGATCAGCAGATAAGCATTTTCAAGATAGGGTACTTGCCGAAGCTGTTGTCCCCGCAAAGGGGCAGCGGGTGGGACCGGTCGGATTTGGAAGAGTTTTCCGATGTTTGTAATGAGAATTTGCATGTTATCTTGTTGTAATGGCAAAGATGAAAAAACCAACGTTCGGACGTGAGGTTTTTGTGGCACCAGGGGCAACAGTCTTGGGTGATGTACATATCGGGGACTTTTCTTCCGTATGGTATCAGGCGGTATTGCGGGGAGATAATGATATCATCCGAGTGGGGCGTCGGTCTAACCTACAAGACGGTGTTATTGTGCATGTGGATCCTGGGAGGCCAGTTATTGTCGGGGATGAAGTTACGGTAGGGCATCGGGCAATTTTGCATGGATGCAAGGTGGAAGATTGTACGATCATTGGCATGGGAACAATTGTGTTGAACGGGGCAGTGGTAGGTTCTGAAAGCATTGTGGGGGCAGGGGCAGTAGTCCCCGAAGGAAAAGCAATTCCCCCTCGATCGCTGGTGCTGGGCGTTCCGGGACGCGTGGTGCGTATGCTTTCCGATGCTGATGTTGAGCGGATCCGCCGAAATGCCGATGTTTACGTAGCACATGCCCGATATTATATGAAGTGGCTTAGTAAGTAGTTGGGCAATTTTTCTGGATCACCCGCACATGGATCACGTCGGTGGTGTGTGGTTGAAGGCGCGCCCAATGCGCAATGCGATGCCCAATAACCCAAGCGATGCCGCGTGAAGTCTCCAATACCCACGTCTGGCGCTTTTGGAAAGTAGACACCTTACGATTGGTAAGGAAATCGCTTACTAAAATAGTTGCTCCCATGCCCAATGGCTGAAATCGATCTCCGCGGGCGACACGCCGGATAATCCATGGGAGGGGAACGGCTTCTGCATCAAACCAGGCAAACCATCCGTTGTCTTCAAAGGTAGTTGGTGCCGTCGCTTTCCATCGGATTTGGATTTGATAGTTAGCCCAACAAAGATTATGGATCTCCCGCGTGTCAATTTTCAACCATGTTACCGGCCATTTTGTAGGTGAAGGATATACTATTACGGTGTCCGAAGTTCGCTCGGCAATCCAATCGTTACGGATTATCCGACGCCCGGCTTGGGTGGACGACCACAGATCGTGAGCTTGATCCATGTTGAAGCCATATTTCTTAAGTAGGTGTGCCAGAGCGAGTACAGGGGCAGGATGACGGGTGAGGGCATCCCATGGAATTCGGACACCATCGGGAGTGATATTGACATGGCGGGTGGTCCATTCTTCCATTTGTTGATGCCACCATTGACTAATTTGGTGGGTATATAGCACTTGCCGGAATAGGCGATTTGGCAAGGCAGGATTCACTCTCTTCATCAGGGGGATGATGTAGTGCCGGAGATAGTTGCGACGGTAGCGAACAGTTCGATTGGTGGCATCTTCTCGATAAGGGATTTTGCAAGTGGCAGCATACTGGATGATGTCGTCTTTCATTACATCCCAGAGGGGACGTAATAAGTAGCCACCACCTTTGAGGGGATGACGAGGCTTGAATCCACGGGCGTGCCAGGGCGTCGAAGCATGCAACCATTGCCAGGTAACGGTTTCGACCAAATCTTCTCCATGATGGGCGGTTACCAGGTATTCGATCTGGTGGGTATGCATGAGTTGCATCAGCCACTGATAGCGGATGTTACGCGCCCATGCCTGAAATGATATGCCTTGAGGGGGTGCCTCAGCTCGATAGTGATGAAAGGGCAGGCGACGTTTAGTTGCCCATTGCTTGACCAGGGCTTCATCTGCATCCGAATCGGCTCCACGCAGACCATAGTTGACGTGTGCAATATGAAGGGTTTCAAACCCTAATCGGAATAGAATGTCTGCCAGCACCATTGAATCAATTCCCCCGCTGGCACTCATCAAAAGCGGAGTAGGGGGAACAATGCCCCATTCAAGGAGCCGTCGACGAATCCGTTCGGCCAGCGGATGGCGCTTCATGATTTTTCTTTTAGCCATGTGATTAAGATGCGGGCCCGGGCAGGTCCAATCACATCTGAGATGTCTTGTTCGCTGGCGGCTAAGATGCGGGTAATGCTTCCAAATTCCCGCAGTAGCAATGCAGCAGTTTTCGGACCAATACCTGGAATCTCCGTTAGCGTGGTTGTCAGGTTTTGCTTGGTACGGGTGTGGCGATGAAAAGTAATGGCAAAGCGGTGCGCTTCGTTACGGATATGTTGTAAGAGACGAAGTGAAGGGGAGTTTCGGGGCAAGTAAAGCGGCTGGGGATCTTCTGGATGATAAATCAAATCTAATTTTTTGGCAATGGCACGGACGTCAATGCGATCAGCAATTCCCAGATGCTTCAATACGGTTACTGCAGCACTCAATTGTCCTTTACCGCCGTCGATGAGAATCAACTGTGGGAGGGGCTTCCCCTCCCTGAGAAGGCGTTGATAGCGCCGTTCCACCACTTCAGCCATTGCAGCGTAGTCATCGCGAGGCGAAGCCTTACGGAGGTGATATTTTCGGTAATTACTTTTGGCTGGATATCCATTGATAAAACACACCATGGCAGATACTGCATGTCGTCCCTGGAGGTGGGAGTTGTCGAAGCATTCGATGTGATGAGGAAGGGTGCGGAGGCCAAGGTCGCGTTGGAGGTATCGGAGGACTGGATGATCGGAATCTGTTTGCACCTTTTGAAGATACTGCATCCGTTCGGTAAGATGCTGAATAGCGTTTTTTTTAGCCAATCGAAGTACGTCCCGCTTAGGCCCCCGTTCGGGCTTAAAATAACGTATTCCCTCTGGTACAAATGAAGGAAGTTCTGAAACAACAGCTTCTCGAACTTGCGTGGGCGGCGGATGTTTACCATGAAAATGCGTTACTGCGTACGACATCAGTTCTGCATCCGATTCTTCTAAACGGGGAATCATCTCCAACACATCTGACTGAACCACAAACCCATTAAACACCCGAAACCACACTGCTACCGCCAGTTCATTTTCCCGATGAAGGGCAATCACTTCCAAATGACCTAAACTCGGATCCACGACGGAGGTACGACTTTGAAACTTTTCCAAGGCTTGGAGTCTGGCATACAGTTCCTGAGCAGTTTCGAAGTCAAGTCGGTCGGAAGCCGCTTGCATGGCCTGAGCAGTCTCTCGGATGACTTGGCCAATATGCCCGCTAAGGATACGTCGAATTTGTTGCACGCTGGTTAAATAGTGTTCTCGACTTTGATATCCGACGCATGGCGCTTTACATAGGCCGATGTGATAGTCTAAACATACCCGATACTTACCGGCGGCAATATCATCTTCATTCATTCGAAATCGGCAACTACGAGTAGGAAAATGTTTTTGGAAGAACTCCATCAGTCCTCGGACCATTTTCATGGAAGGAAAGGGCCCGTAATATTCGGTACCGTCACGGATAAATCGGCGGGTAGGAATGATGCGTGGGAAAGGCTCGGCAGTGATGGCAATAAAAGGATAGCTCTTGCCATCTCGGAGCATGACATTGTAGCGCGGCTGATATTTTTTGATAAGGTTATTTTCCAGCAGCAGTGCTTCGGCTTCCGAGTCTACGACTACATAATCAAGGTCCACAGCTTTGCGGAGCATTTGCTGAACACGTGGCCGCTCCGGTGTCCGATTTAGATAGGAAGCCACCCGTTTTTTGAGGTTTTTGGCTTTACCCACGTATAGGATGCGTCCTCCCTTATCGAGGAACTTATAGATACCGGGTTGTTCAGGTAAGGAAGCAATGCGCTGTTTCAGCTGTTCCATCCCTTCGGTGTTTGCGATGGCACAGTCTGGCGATCTTGTTAAATCCCCTCAGTGTCTTCTTGGAGGTTAAACTCTGTACTATCAGAAGTGACGAATCGGCTGCAATCTACTTCTACCTTCAATGCCTCGCGGGGCATTTCATAGAAGGGGATATCCAGCGAGTAAGGCAGGGAAGTGTCGGCAAGTACTTTCTTTAAAAAAAGTGCCCAAATGGGCAGTGCCATACTGGCTCCTTGCCCGTACCGCATCGAGACAAAATGAATAGATCGTTCTTCACCTCCGACCCATGCCCCAGCGGTCAATTGAGGGGTAAATCCAATAAACCAGCCATCGGCATGGTCGTTGGTTGTACCGGTCTTGGCAGCAATCGGAGCACTGTGGGGGAATTTGTAAGGATAACGGGGTAACCACAATCGTACCGAAGTGCCGTGCTGAAATACATAACGGAGCATTCGGATCATCACGTAGTTGTCGGCACTGTCCAGTACACGTCGTTGTCGGGGCATGGCTTCATAGATAGTGTTTCCGTATTTGTCTTCAATGCGTTCAATTGAAAAAGGTGCTATCCATTTACCCCCACTGGCATATGTATTAAAAGCTCCCGTCATCTCATAGACTGAAATGTCGGTAGTTCCCAATGCAATAGAGGGCACTGGTTCAATGGGAGCGGTGATCCCCATCTTCCGTGCCAAGCGAATTACCGGCTGTGGCCCAATTTCTTTAATGAGTCGGGCAGTCACCCAGTTGATTGAATGGCCCAACGCGTAATACAGTGTTACTTTTTTTCCTTGTCGTGTGGTGTCTGCATTTTTCGGAGCCCAATTGTCGTATTCAGGGAAAACGACTGGCATATTCGGCACCTGCGTACAGGGCGAATAACCGTTGATAATGGCTTGGGTATATACAAACGGTTTGAACGTTGACCCTACTTGACGTCGTGATGAAGGCCGTACGTGGTCATATTTGAAAAAACGATAATTGATGCCCCCGACCCATGCTTTGATACGGCCTGTGCCCGGCTCCATCACAATAAAGCCAGCCCGCAAGAAGCGCAGGTAGTATTTTATGGAATCGCGAGGGGTCATCACTGTATCTTTGGGGCCTTCATAGGTAAAGATCCGCATCTGAACGGGTTGGTCAAACACTTTTAGGATTTCTTCTTCGGATAATCCTTGCTCTTTGAGCGTTCGGTAGCGTTCGCTCCGTCGGATACTTCGCAAGATGGTTTGATGATCCTGCCCCCAAGGTTTGCGGCGATAGCGCCGCAACTCGGCATCAAATTTTCCTTGCAAGGATTTCATATGTTCCCACACGGCCGCCTCTGCATGGCGTTGCAGTCGACTGTCAATGGTGGTGTAGATTTTTAGCCCGTCTGTGTAGAGGTTATAACCATTATCACGTGCCCATTTGCCCAGCCGAATCCGCAAATATTCCCGATAGTATTGGGCAATTCCTTCCAAATGGCTTTGTACGCTGTAACGAAGACGAATCGGCAATGACCTAAGCGAATCGTACATCGTATCATCTAAGAAATGGTATTTGTGCATTTGTTGTAATACTACGTTGCGGCGTCGAATCGCATTTTCGGGATTATAAATTGGTGAATAATAATGCGGGGCTTTGAGCATTCCGATGAGTAAAGCTGCTTCTTCGGGCAACAGTTGGGTTGGTTCTTTACCAAAGAACGTGCGGGCAGCCGACTTGATACCATAGGCGTTGCTACCAAAGTCCACCGTATTCAAATACATGGTGAGGATCTCTTCCTTCGTGTAGAGATATTCAAGTCGGAGGGCAATGACCCATTCTTTAAACTTACGCAGGATCAGATGTAAGAAAGTCGGATGACGCTCTCTTGGGAACAGGTTTTTTGCGAGTTGTTGGGTGATGGTACTGGCGCCACGTTTGCGCCCCTGCAACAGGTAGTAGGGAACAGCGGCCACTCCGATGGGGTCGATACCGGGATGGTCAAAAAATCGGATATCTTCGGTGGCCAGGAGGGCTTGAACAACATATTTTCCCAACGAGTCATAACTACTCACCGATCGATTTTGTTGATAGTATTTACCCAACAAAACACCATCGGCAGTGTATACTTCCGAAGCTAACGCTAAGGAGGGGTCTTCCAAGACAGCAGTTTCAGGAAGTTTGCCAAAATGCCCTTTTGCAAGAAGGTAGAAAAAGAGCGACGTCCCCCCCACCGCCGCTATGGTTATTATCCATAACGCGATAATCACTTTGCGCAATGGGTGACGTCGAGAATTAGAGCGTCTTCGAGGCATCGACAATGGTTAGTTGTTTTGAGCAGTATTTTCCAGATAAGTCTTTTTGAAAAACTCAAAATATTCAGAAATATTGTTGGTTCTCAGCAAAACCTTAAAGTTAGACTGGGTAATATAAAAGAAAATGGGACTGTTGAGTTTCAATTTATGAAAAAAGCGGGTTTGAGTACTTAGTTGCTGATAATAGTCATGTGCTTCCGAATGGGTGAAAAACGGTTTGACCAGTAAGAGCGTTGTATCTTCCGACAGTGCAACAGGGACGATGCGCAACGACTTTTCCCCGCCGTACATGATCAGGTTAACGTTGGCCAGGTGTTGGCTGGCTTCACTGGGAGCAAGGGCATTTGTTGGCAGGACGACAATGTTGAAAAAGGGACCGTTGTAATCGATTTGGTAAGGATATTTTTTGAGTTTGGCCTGGCGAATGCTATCGTGATGGGCAGCAATTTCAGCAATTTGCCGTTGTTGATAGGCCTGAATGAGTCGTTGAGCCATTACTACTGCATCTGTTCCAGGATACGTCTGAACAAAAGCCGTCAGCCGATTAACCAGCGAATCGATCGGAAGCCCACGCAATCTACACACCTCGACCATCAAAAGAATGCCCGTTTGGGTGTTGGGATCCAAATATTGGGTGTCGATGGTAGGGGCCAGTTCCTCAACTTGACGACATTGTCCTCTCTGGTAGGCATGCCATAGCGCCTTATATTTTTGCTCTGCCCCAATCTGGGCTTGTTGAATGATAGCCCGTAGCCGTCGATTTAACAACCGGGTGTAGACGCTTTCGGGATATTCTTGTGCTAACCGGGTACGATGATATTGAGCCATGTTCGTATTGCCTGCTTTTTCGTGGGCACGGGCCAAATAGTAATGGGCAGCAGGTGCAAGGGGGGAGGAAGGGTACCGGGCCAGGAGTGAGTCTAATTGGGCGATGGCTTGCCATGGACTTTCCAGTATTTCAAGGTACAAAATGGCCGATTTGAGTAAGGCTTGGGCAATGCGATGGTGTGTAGCGACTTTTGATGCGGAGTCGAGCGGCAGCTGAAGTAAAAAGGCTTTTTCTTCGTCGGTGGCGCTGGCCAGCTGAGGCGGTAGCGTTCGTAATGCGGGTGTGGGAGGGGCATGGTAGGTGGTGTCGGAAGCGGTAGCATCTGATGTTTGGTTAGTAACCACCTCGTCGGCGTCTTGCTGTTGGCGAAGGGCATTGATTGCCCAAAAGTCCCCGTCTTTTACTCCGACCCATTGCCGAATAAAATCGTTATACCCTACCCCGCGGGCAAGGGCATTGTAAAAGTACCATTTGTTGCCCTGGCTCTGTTGTTGTTGGGCTCGGATCTTATCGAGGTATCGAATGCGTTGCATAGGAGAAAGCGTCGGTATTTCCGATTCTGAATTTCGGCGTTGCTGCGTTTTTTGGAGGACTTTTCGGGCTTTACGCTGGGCTTGAATTTGCATCCGGATGCGTTGGAGAAGGACATCGGATGGAAGTTCAGCCAAGGCCAACAGGCTGTCTTCCTTCCTGATGATTTCCAGATATTGGATAAGCTCTTTTAGGATGGGGCGTCTTTGGCGTACTTCTTCGTAGTGAGCGAAAGAAGGAGTCATCACTGCATGGGTACTGTCGTAATAATGGGCTGCGAGCCCAAAGGCGTTTTGGGTGTAGTAGTAGCGGGCGAGGTGGTGAAAAGCCGTGGCCCGAATATTGCCATCTTTGCTATGGTGGGCCGCTTTTGCCATGTATGTACGCATTTTCTGGATGTTTCCCTCATGCATCGCTTGAATGCCCAACTCCAAATAGATGCGATCGAGGTAGTCTTTGTTCCGTTCATCTCGCGCCAGTCGAAGCAGGGCCTTCTCCACTTCGCCCGTTCGGCGGTGCTGTTTCGATTGGCATCGGAGAATGTGCATTTTACTGTTGAAGATGTAGTCATAATGAGGATATCGGCGGATGAGGTTTCGAAATACGGAGATGGCTTTATTGTACGCTCCCAAGCGCTCCAAGATCTGCCCCCACACAAAGAAAGTTCGTAGGCGGTCGGGACGTTGTTGGTTAGTTTTTGCCACCTTACGCACCCACTTCAGGGCCGTTGCATACTCTTGCTTCATCAGGGCGATCTGGGCTTTCAGCTTCCAGTAAAAGGAGCGATGCCGCATAGGTATTTGGCGTTCTTTGAGAAGATCTAAGTAAGCATCCGCTTTTTCTACCTGGCCCATTTGCAGATAGGTCATAACTATCCACAGGTGTGCTGCAACGGCTGAAGGGCTTTTTTTATAGTGATTTTTGACGTATTGAAACATTTGAAGGGCTGTAAGGGGGTCAGCCCGATATAGATACGCTACCCCCATCAGCACATATGCATCATCGACCCATTGGCTCCTCGATTTGTCTTTAATGATTTTTCGGGCTTTCTGAATGACTGCTCCCATATCGCTCTTGATACGAGTAGTCCGAGCCGAATCGGGGATGATCAATAGAGGCATCAGCGTACGGTAATCAGGTCGTACTTCTTGCTCCATTCGATGGCGGGCTTCCTGCCATTTTTCATACGCATTAAAGTAGATGTTATAATGGGCGGTAAGGTCCTCAGTCCACTTGCCAACCTTGCTTTCTTGGAGCCGATCCCACAAAGAGCATGAAACCAAAGTCATCACAATCAGGCCTCCGATTCCCATCCGAATCCAACCAAAGTACATCCTCAGCAAATATGTTGGGTGCAAATTTAACGGCACAACCTATGCAGACAACGCGGTATGATTCCGTTTGATGTTACTTTTGCGTAGCGAGCGACGTTTTTAATACTCCTCCTGCTTCTAACACGGCAATCCGCTTTTTAATTTCCTGAACATATTCTTCTTTCCCTTGCCATCGATATACTTGGGCGAGAATTTCGAGGATTCGTTGTTCGTTAGGGTTGTGCCGCTCGATGCATAGGCTATGCCTGGTCGCTTTTTCCGCCCATTGATACCATGTCGGGTCTTTGCTTTGGTAAGCGATGGAAGATCGGTAGTAAAATAGCTCGCTCAGCCCGTAGTGCGCATTATAATGATCGGGAACACGGGCAATTACCCACTGGTAATATTGGTGGGCGCTGTCGAACAAATGCGGGTCGCCGGTTTCCTTATACCATGTGAGAAACAAATCCCCCAGCATTTGATGGATTCCTATGGGATCAATGGTGGAGGTTTGAATATTCCCTTGTAGGACCTGGTAGGCAGAATCATAATTTCGGTGGGCCATGTAATATTCAACGGCTGCCCGCAACAATTGAGGATGATAGGGGAATAAATCCCGTCCTTGCCGGAGAATCTGACCGAGTTGGAGGGGGTTGTTGTGTCGATATACTTGTCCAAGTACAACGTATAACATCGGGTCA
Source organism: uncultured Sphingobacteriales bacterium (assembly GCA_964452325.1). Lineage (GTDB taxonomy): Bacteria > Bacteroidota > Bacteroidia > JAADEI01 > JALVCQ01 > JALVCQ01. The sequence goes on from CAYVLB010000035.1 coordinate 16,571, forward strand.
GGATAGTTAATCGCTGCCAACTCCTCCAAAATTGGAATTGCACGGTCGGTGTGGTCGGTAAGATACTCCGTGATACCCAGAAGGTACCGATGTTCAATGAGTTCATCGTGGCTTAAAATAGATCGGCCGCATTCTACGCGCCAGATGCTGTCCATCCGATTGAGGTAACGTGCTAACCGGTGTGCAGTTTCGGGAATATCGTAATTCAACAACATGCCAGTCCCTTGAAGGAGATGTGAAGCCAATGACTTCATCGACTCGAGCAAATATTTCTTCTCTTGCGGTATGATTGCCAGTTGCCATGCTTTGATATAAGATGCGGCGGCATCTTCCAATGCCTGTCGGTTGCCAATGCGTGCTTCGATATCACGGGAACGCCGAATCACCAACAAGTTGGCGTCTCCCCGCAGCCGCCAGTAGTCGTATTCCAAAATGAGATCAGGATTGTTGCCTGCCGCCCGAGTTTCGATAGCTACGTCTTCTGCTGCTTCAAAAGAAGGATCTAATGCTTCCGCCATATGATAACGATGTATCAATCGGAGCAGAGTGGCTTTTTGGGCACGGGCGATGTTCCATCCTACACAGCAAATGGTAGCGGTGGTAATGGCACAACGGATGAAACCCATGCAGACTAATTTAGTGATTATCGGGAGCGAAGGTTGTACCTTCGCCTTTTACCACTCAAATATAGCGTATTCGATG
>CAYVLB010000036.1:0-16961 GCA_964452325.1 uncultured Sphingobacteriales bacterium
CGACTTCACCGGTTTGGGGATTTACCAAAATATCAAATTCAATGTCTTGGCCGAAATGGGACTGCAAAGCCTCTTGCAGCGCCCCCATCACCACCTGTTTTAACTCTTCCCGTGTGACGTTTGCGGTGGCTTTTTCCTCAAAAAACTCTTTAACCGCTTCAACATTAATTCCACTCATGCCAATACTGTTTTTGCCTTCGATATTTGCTGTATTGATAGGGACAAAGCACTGCTTTGTCGATGGTTTTTTGCTTTCCGTACTAAAAAAATCATTTGTTGGCGAGGTGCATATGCCAGTAATCGTCCTGTAAGTTGGCATCCATCCGTAGTCCACAGCATGATATCGCGTCCTACGGCGGTTTCCCATTGGCGGGGATGAACCAAGAAGCTACCTACCCCCGGCGATGACACCTCCACTCCTCCATCCCAAGAGGTTGACTTCAAGGAAGTCAGATGCTGATGTACACGTACACAATCATCAATTGAAACGCCGACCAACGAATCAATCACCACCCGCGCTCGATCGGGGCGTACTTCGAGCTCTACCACGAACTCATCTTCCCTTAGGGCGTTGTGCAAAGCGCCCTCTAACAATTGACGTTCAACCATAAGGGACAGGACATTTCATGAATAACCTCTCATAACAAAAAAGGGGGCAATGCCCCCCTCTGTTCCAGATTGCAAAAATAATATTCCTAACCGATAGGGTAGCAGCTTCAATTCGCCAAAGATCGGTGCTGGTCTTAAGCCAGCGTCCGGCGGGTTCATTACCTTTGCCATTGCGTTTAGAAAACATGTGAGCCCATGATTATGCCCAAAGATGTAGAGGCCCTTCGGCATCGCTATGATGCCCTAAAGCAATATCTTTAACTTACCTGAAAAGCATCGTCGGATTCAGCATCTGGAGCGCCGCTTACAGTCATCCGATGCATGGGATAACGTGTCAGCCACTACGCGTTATCTTCAGGAAAAGAAGTCTCTTGAAGAACTGTTGGCGCTGGTTGAGTCAACGGGCCAACAAATCGATGATTTGGAAGTGCTGATCGAATTTCATAATGAAGGTGAAGCCACGGAAGAGGAAGTGATGGCTCAATATGAGGGGGCCCGTCAGCAATTACACCAACTCGAATTACGTTATCTTCTCTCGTCTGATGAAGATCAACTGGGTGCCTACCTAGAAATCCATGCTGGTGCGGGTGGGACTGAAAGCCAAGATTGGGCGGAGATGCTATTGCGTATGTATCAGATGTGGGGGGAAAAAAACCATTACAAGGTTCGCACTATAGCCATTCGGGAGGGGGAGGTAGCCGGTATTAAATCGGCCATTATGCAGATCGAAGGGCCTTTTGCCTATGGCTATCTCAAAGGCGAAAGTGGTGTCCATCGATTGGTACGCATTTCACCGTTTGATTCGGGCGGCAGACGTCATACCTCTTTCGCATCCGTATTCGTCTATCCGATGATAGATGATTCGATAGACATTACCATTGCTCCTGCCGACTTGGAGTGGGAAACCTTTAGGGCATCGGGAGCGGGGGGACAGCACGTCAACAAGGTAGAGACTGCCGTACGTGTCAAACACATTCCCACGGGGGTGGTCGTAGAGTGTCAAGAAACCCGTTCCCAAGTCCAGAACCGCGAAAAAGCTCTCCGAATGCTCAAGTCTCGTCTGTATGAACTGGAAATGCGTAAACGTGAAGAAGCGAAAGCCAAACAAGAGCAAGCCAAAAAGAAAATTGAGTGGGGCTCTCAAATTCGCAACTACGTATTGCATCCTTATAAGTTGGTCAAGGACTTACGCACGGGGATCGAACGCTCTGATCCCGAAAATGTGCTTGCCGGTGACATTAATCCGTTCCTAAAAGCGTTTCTATTGCATCAACTCAAAGCAACACATTCAAAGGAAAATACGCCATGAACCCGTTGACCATCTATCATAATCCCCGATGCCGCAAAAGCCGTGAAGCCCTTCAATGGTTGAAAGATCATCACATTCCTCATCGCATTCGGCTATACCTCAAAGAGCCGCTCTCGGACGAAGAACTACAACAGCTCATCCGTAAACTACAAGATCCCGTGGAGGCGTTGATTCGGAGCAACGAAAAAGTGTTTAAGGAACATTTCAAAGGAATGGAACTGACGCCCGAATCGGTTCGCTACATGATTGTCCAGCACCCGCATCTAATGCAACGTCCGATAGTGGCCACCGATAAGTCTGCCATTGTGGCACGTCCCGCTGAACGAATCCGCAAATTGATAGAGTAGAGACAACATCTATTTTTGCCGCTGCAAAGCAGGTATTCATACGCAATGAACACTCCCCGCAACCACACAAAGGCTCATCTTGCCAACAGTCGCGCTGACATCCTCGAGATGCTCAATAGTATGGGTCGAGAGCACTTTGAACAACTGGTCAGCACCATTCCATCTGATCTGCGCAGTCAAGCATCTATTGAGCTTCCAAAAGGGATATCGGAAATGGAAGTGCTGGAGCAAATGGAACGGTTAGCCCAACAAAATCGCACTTACACAGCGGTGTTGGCAGGGGCGGGGTCTTATGATCATTACATTCCTGCCATTGTACGCCATATCCTTATGCGTCCCGAGTTTTACACCGCCTACACGCCCTACCAGGCTGAAATATCGCAAGGGACGCTTCAGGCAATGTATGAGTTTCAAACATCGGTGGGCCTTCTGACGGGTATGGAAGTGGCAAATGCTTCGATGTATGATGGGGCCTCGGCTTTGGCGGAAGCATCTCGTATGGCTTTGAACATTACCCGCCGGCAGCGTCTCCTGATTAGCGAGGCGGTTCACCCCCACTACCAAAACGTTATCAAAACCTATTTGCAAGGAGTGGATATTGAATTAGTTCAGATTCCTGCTTGCCAAGGGCGCACTGACCTTGCCCAGCTCGAGGCCTTCCTCAACGATAAGGTGGCGGGCGTAATTATTCAATATCCCAATTTCTGGGGGCAAATCGAGCCCCTTGATATTATTCGCTCACTAGTTCGTCGGCATTCCAACGTTCAATTCATTGTGTCATTTTATCCGATTGCTGCAGGGATGTTGCGCACTCCCGGTGAGTTTGATGCTGACATCGTCACGGGTGAGGGGCAACCATTGGGGCTACCGCTCAACTTCGGTGGTCCCTATTTGGGCCTCTTTGCCACTCGACAAAAATACATCCGTCGGATGCCGGGACGATTGGCAGGTCGCACCATTGATGCGGAAGGTAATCCTGGCTATGTGTTAACTCTGCAAACCCGCGAGCAACACATCAAGCGGGATCGTGCCACTTCCAACATTTGCACCAATCAAGGGCTGATGGCATTGGCGGCACTGGTGTATCTTGCTTGGTTAGGCAAATCCGGTTTGACTTCTGTTGCCCGTCACAGTTATGCCCATGCACATTATTTAGCGCAACGTATTGGTCAGCTACGTGGCTATTCGATTCGGTATGCCGGCCCCTTCTTTAACGAATTCGTTATCGATGCTCCACATCCGAGCGGGCGCGTGCTTGAGGCCCTCCAAGCAGAAGGGTTCATTGGTGGCATTGATCTTGAGCGCTGGAACAGGCGAGGGATACTGGTAGCTACCACTGAAAAACATCGCAAGGAGATACTGGATCGATACGTAGAGGTGCTTAAAAAACTATAGTGGAGATTCGTCCTTATCAAACATCGAAGGCATCAAAAAAGGTGCAGGTGCGGCAAATGTTTGACCGCATCGCTGGTAGATACGACTTGTTAAATCGGTTGTTATCGTTCAGAGCGGATGTTTACTGGCGTCGTGAGTTGGTGCGGCGGGTCCGTCCTTATCGGCCCCGCCGGATCTTAGACGTTGCCACGGGCACTGGCGATGTGGTACTTGCCCTTACTGCGTTGGTGCCAGAAAAAATTGTCGGGATTGACATTGCGCCCAAAATGATTGAACACGCTCAGCGCAAGGTGGCAGCTGCTGCCTCTTCTGTGCATATCCAATTGGCCATTGCGGATGCGGAAAATCTGCCATACGATGACGACGCTTTCGATGCGGTGACAGTGGCGTTTGGTGTACGCAACTTTGAAAATCTGGCACGGGGTCTTTCGGAGATGATCCGGGTACTCCGCCGAAAAGGTGTGCTGGCGATCTTGGAGTTTTCCAATCCAGGGGCACATCCTATTGGGTGGGTCTATCGATGGTATACGCGCCATATCCTGCCCCGCATTGGTGGCTGGATTTCGGGTGATCCTGACGCCTACCGATATCTGCCCGAGTCGATTGCTGCGTTTCCTTCGGGGGAAGCTTTCCTCCAAGTGCTCCGAGAAGCCGGTGCAAGTGATGCTTGTGCATATCCCCTCACCGGTGGTATTGCCACCCTCTACATTGCGGAAAAATGATACGGACGGCCGGAATAACAATCCTGGTAGTGTTCACAGTGATCCTATTATGCTTCTGTGGATTGGTGCGTGCACAAGGTCACAATCTCCCCTTGTACGACTATTCCAAGCGCTATCACTTCGGTTTAATGGTGGGTGGCCTCAAGCGGCACCTTCATTATGAGATGTCGGATGCTTATTATCGCCAAGACACCCTTCAGGATATTCAAGTGGTTGACCATCCGGGTATTCGATTTGGGCCCTTGATGGATATTCACTTTGGAGAATTTTGGGACCTTCGATTGGTTCCAGCGCTGGTACTGGTTACCAATTCGATACACTATCGGTTTTTCAATGGCATTAATGAAGAGAAGCGCATTGAATCGATTCTCATTGATGTCCCTTTGAGTATCAAGTACAAGTCGGAGCGCATCAACAATTGGCGTCTTTATGTCATCGGGGGGGGAAAGATTTCTTACGACCTGGCCTCCGATGAACATTCCATTCAAGATCCGATTAATCCATTTGTCCCACTCAAACAAGTTACTTACTCGTGGGAAGTGGGGGCTGGCTTTGATTTCTACCTGAGTTTTTTCAAGCTTTCCCCTGAAGTCCGGATCTCTCGCACGTTTGGCAATATTTTAGTTGGCCAAAAAGACAATTTTTATGTAGATATGATCCGCCGTCTTGAAAGCAGCATGGTTAGTGTGGTGCTTCAGTTCGAATAGGCGTGTGCGCCTTGTTCATCTTAGCTTCCATAGTCGAACGGTGTTATCATCGCTTGCACTCAGTAGGCGGCCATCTTTAAGAAACGCTAAGTCGTTGACTTTGGCTTGATGCCCTTCCAACACTTTTACCCGCTTAAAACGGGGCAGTGTGTAGAGGTATATTTTTTTATCCATATCTCCCCCACCAATCGCTAAATATTTTCCCTCGGCATCAACAGCCAAGGCATAAACTCCAAACTGAAATCCTTTCAATCCTCCCAGTAGTTTCCACTGACCTGCACTATGCGTAAAAACATAAACTGTGGCGGGTGCCCCTCCCACCACCAAATATTTGCCATCGGGGGTAAAGAGCACTTTCCGCAATTCTTTAACAGGCTGATTCCACGAGAAGATTTCCTGGCCTGTCTCCCCATCCCAAATTTTAAGGTTGCCCGAATCTGGCGAAAAGGGGTCTCCACTCACTCCCGCTATCCATCGGCCATCGGGCGAGAATGCGACATCATTAACACGCCCATTATGGGACATTTGCTCAAGGAGTTTGCGTGTCCGATAATCAAATATTCGCACGTTTCCGTCAAAACAAGCAGTGGCTAAATACGGGGCTGATGGATGAAAAGCCACTGCATACACGCCACCCGGATGCGGAGGTAATGAAAGGAGCAATTTACCACTTGGTACATCCCATATTTTGACTGCTTTATCCATTCCACAGGTGGCCATTTTCCGCCCGTCGGGCGCAACAGCTACGTCTTTAACCGCTACCGAATGCAGCACTTTTTTCCAGCGATAGGTCCCCTTATCAACACGCCAAAAAATGACATAGTTGTCGTATGATCCACTTGCAGCCCATGCCGAATCGGGATGAGTAGCCAGGGCAACCACCTTATCGGAATGTCCTGTAAAGACCTCCTGTGCTATTAGGGAAACTGTGCCAACGCTGAGGAGTGTCCATAAAATCCGGTACATATGAGAAGGAAAGTATTGCTGGGCAATATTAGGGTATCTCGTAGAAATCCTGCACATCATAAATGCGGGGCGGCGACCAACGGCGCTCCACTTGCCATATCCGATATGCCTGAAGGAAAAACCATCCAGCCCCTATCAAACACCCCAACGCCAACAACCATGCTACAAGACGAGGGAACAAGAATATGAGGATGCTAATTACTAGCAACACCAGCCCTATCTGAAAGAGAAAGCGGGCTGTACTATGCGCAAGTGCATTCCACATTCGCCGCCATCCGTTGAGGGGGCTAAATGCCCCGCCGCCATAACTGCCATAATTGCTCATATGCTTTTTGAAGTTGTTGATGCTGTGTTTTCAATTCATAATAACGCTGCTGCCATGTAATTACTTCTCTTCGGAGATGTTCAATCAGCTCTAATGCTTCCCAGTGGTCTTCATATAGCTGCCGAATACGCCGCATCCGACGCAGGTAGGCGGCGGCTTCTTCGACCGATTCGCATGCTGGCAACAAGCCACACGCGTCCAGTTGTTCAATGAAATGCTCGTCAACTCCTCCCAACTCCAGCACGTGCGGCTGGAACCAAAACTGAATCAAAGCACTCATGAAATAACTTTTTGATGGCGTGCCAATTCTTCGTATAACCGGCGTTGTTCAGGAGATAGATGTTTGGGGACCTCAATACGTGTTTTAATGTAGAGGTCTCCCGATCGAGACGGGTTTTCGTAATAAGGCATGCCTTTGCCCCGTATCCGAAGCACACTACCGCCATCGGTACCAGCTGGGATCTTCATTTTGACCGGTCCGCTCAATGTTTGAATCACCTTTTCTCCACCCAATACAGCAGTCGGGATATCAATGGGTTCTTCAATGTAGAGGTCGGCTCCTTTTCGCACATAACGCGCATGGGGCAATACATGTACCCGCACATAGAGGTCACCCCGTGGTCCGCCGTGGGAGCCTTGTCCTCCCTTACCACGGACGCGCAACACTTTACCATCTGCCACACCCGGTTTAATCTTGATACGGATTTTATCTCCGTTGACGTTTAGAATGCGTGAAGTACCACGGTAGGCTTCTTCCAAGGGAATGTGGATATCCAGTCGATAGTCGGGTCCTTTGCGGGGATGGACACGCCGTGCTTTCTGATAGCCTCCTCGAAAACCACCTCCAAAGAGGTGCTCGAAAAAGTCAGAAAACCCACCACCAATCAAGTCATCAATATCTCCTTCAAAATGCACATAAGTGGTCCCATCACTCCCCACATTGCCCGCCCACTGCGACCAATCAAATCCATCCGGTCCCCTTCCGCCCATTTGCTGGTATTGCTGCCACTGACGACGGACTTCATCATATTTCTTTCGTTTTTCCGGGTCCACCAGCACTTCATAGGCTTCACTGATTTCTTTAAATTTTTCCTCGGCAGATTTGTCGTTCGGATTCACGTCTGGATGATACTTTCGAGCCAATTTCCGATATTGTCTTTTTATGGTCTCGATATCCGCCGAAGGCGGGACATCCAGAATTTGGTAGTAGTCTTTAAATTCCATAATGGGCGATCTTATCTTCTATGGCGTTTTGTTCAACAGTATTCATTGGAAAAATGTTTCAAAGAGCTTGCCATTTTCAATTAATGCCACAGTGGCAGGAATGGTTTTGAGGTGGGGTAAGAAGCCAGCACTTGGTATTGGGCACCGGCGGGGCCTAAGATGGAGCGGTACAAATGAGCTGATGTGACCCTCAACAGGGGGGGCGAAACAACGGTTTCCAATATTAACGGATGCCTCATTGGATGGCGCCATCGCGCCAATGTAATATGTGGAATTATCGGATGATGCAACGGCGGTGGGGGCGGTCGATGGTGCCGTTCTAAGAAGTGGGAGATTCGCTTATGAAGGAGATGCACGGTTTGTGAAAATTCTGGATGTGGCTGAAAGCGAGCCCAGATCATTCGGGGGTTTCGATGCGGGACACCTGAAAACTGATCAAAGCGCAAAGGAAAAGGTCGGAACCCCGAAAATACCCTTGCCATTTCTTGATCAAGTCCACGCACCAACAACAACGGAACATTGCCAATAAAGACGAAAGTCAAATGCCACTGCTGTGGTTGGAGCCAACGTACTGACAAGGGTTGCCATTGTTCAATAGCCACTCGAAGCACATCCTGCCATTCAATGGGAACGGGTGCTCCCACAAAAAGGCGAAAGGAATCTGTTTTCCCTACCATATCATCAATTGCCGCATCGCCCATTGATCGGGAAACACGACTTGCACTCCGTAAATGCCTTGGGGAAGATGTTCCGGAAGCTCGAGAACTGCCTTTGTACCCAATAGTTGGCGACAAAATATCCGCCGCCCATCGGGGGCATAAAGATGCACTGCTACCATCGGTCGATCCGTTTGAAGTGTAATTGTTCGATTGCCCCTTACTGGGTTGGGGAATATCACCACTTGAGAACGGGGCTTGGCGGGAATGCCTACGGGCGCATTCGTATTTTTGAAACAGAGAAGTCCTCCCCGGCTCAGTCCCATCACCACAGCCGGTAAAGAGTCACCAAACAGCGTAGTGCTCTCCAAGTCAGCCCCTCCCTCAAACAATGGCTGTTGTGTGAGGGAATGTAGGACGGTATCCAATGAAAACTGACTGATGTGCGACCGAAAATTGTAGGCAACCATTAACGGATGGAAGTCAAACGACAACAACATATCTTCAAAGCCATCTCCATTGATATCCGTAACTGCAAACGATTTCGGGTTCATTTGCGAGAGGGCATACCCTCCAAAAGTGTCGGTCTGCAATTGAAACACGGGATTGGTGGTGGTCCCAATGTTTTTGAAATAGTAAAAGCCGTAAATCGAAGACATCACCAATAGATCCAGCTTGCCATCCAGATTAATGTCGACCAAATCGAGCGTAGGCGTGCCACCGAACACCCATCCCCCGAAGGTATCTTGGGCCAATGAGAATTGAACTGCCTGATTCATACCTGCTTCATTGCGAAACCATCTGATGCGTCCGTCAGAGGAAGCAATAAATAGGTCTTCATCACCATCGCCATCAATATCGGCTACCTCGATTCGCCAAGGCCCGTAGGCAGTATCTGCCAGTCCAGCAAAGTTGGTACTGATTCGTGTAAAAACCGGTGGCGAGCCGCCATCATTGGCATAGGCTTCGATACGATAAGTGATCATGCCGTCGCGTCGGGTTTCTCCTGAGATGAGCAAGTCCTGATCTCCATCACCATCAACATCCATGAAAGCGGGGGATGCGTACCCTCCCACATCGATCATTTCTCGCTGAATCCAAAAGGAATCCGAGAATTGAAGAGAAAATCCGTTTGAAGCCACATTTTTATAAACTCGGATCTGGGCGTAATTGTCGGATAGAAACGGCACAGATGGATTCACCACGATGTCGAGGCGTTGGTCATTATCGGCATCCACCACCGAGGCTACCGGGAAAATATTGACCATCATCGGATGATTCAACGGAAATGCGCTTTGCCACATAATCATCGAGTCGACCGGGTGATTGTATTCTTGTTTCCCGTTGCGGGCATAGACAATATTGTTGAAGCTGACATCGCCCAACAACAGGTCGAAGTCGCCATCGTTGTCCTTATCAAATAAGGTAATGGTTGAGCCAGAGTGTTCGGGTTGGGGGAATTCGTCCTCCAGCATCACCGGAGGACAACTCTGATGCAAGATGAGGGCGTTGGTACTGGATGACTCTTGAAATTTACCCCAGCATTGGTCGTCAAGGTCAAAGTGAAGGGAATCGAGTGGCAGGTTCTGTTCCACAGCCAAATTGCGATGCATGTGAATCGTGGTGCCGAGTAAATAGAACGAAAGGAAGTCGAGATCGCCGTCACCATCGATGTCTTCAATGGCAGGTATATCACTGCCCGGCACGTAAATCGTTGTGGGTGAAGAAGAATACATCACCGTGGGAAGCTGGTCATACGATTTGATTAACTGAAACATCATCGAGGAAGAGGTGTTTTGAAAGGCTTGAACACCTCCACCGAAGGCACCGGCAAAAAGGTCGTTTCGGCCATCTCCATTATAGTCACGGAACAGGGCAAATCCAGTTACACGCGGCATGTAATATGGCCAATTCGGCTGGGCAGCCCACCTACCATTGGTCCATTTCCAACATACGAAACTTTGCGAAGCACGGTCAAACGCCACCAGGTCTTTTTGGCCGTCAAGGTCGACATCGACCATTGAAAAATGGGGTGCCCACAATCCGCCACCCCAGGCATCAAGCAACGTATCGTTCCCCACCTGTACCACTGGAGGATTGGGATGGGCTATAAACTGTGACTGTAAAGCGGCCGGCGTGCCCCCAAACACAAAAAAAAGCATAGCTTTGATGATCGAAACCACTCGTTTCATGACCAAGCAATCTTTGCACATCGGGCGAATATACGATGCATATGCTACATCAGCTGGGGTGTGCATCGATACCCGACAATTAATGCCCGGAATGGTTTTTTGGGCATTGAAAGGTAGCCACACAGATGGAGATCGGTATGTGGAGGAGGCTTTGGCCAAAGGGGCGGCATTTTGTGTAACGTCTGATGCCCGATGGAAAGGCCATCCCCAATGCGAAGTCGTAAAAGATACTTTGGCAGTCCTTCAACAGCTGGCACGATACCGACGTCGGCAATTGAAAGTCCCCGTTATTGCGATTTCGGGAAGCAATGGCAAGACCACCACCAAAGCATTAGTTGCCGCCATTCTCAGTCGACGCTATCGAGTAATGGCGTCTCCCGGCAATTACAACAACCATATCGGATTGCCCCTTAGCCTGTTGCAAATGCGTCCCCGCAATCCGCAGGTGATCGTGGTAGAACTGGGCATCAACCACGTGGGAGAAATCGAACAACTGCTTGGCATCGCTGAACCTACCCATGGGATCCTCACCAATATTGGGCGGGATCACATGGGTGAATTCGGTGGGATTGAGCAAATCTTGAAAGCGTATCAGCCATTTATCCATTACTTTCGGCACCGTGGGCTGGATTTATTTTGGAATGCGGAGGACGAGCTCTCCCGTAAAGCAATGGTGGGAGAAAAAAAGCCAACAGACAAAACCATTTCATTAGAAGATCCCGAGGCTGATCTGTGGGGCCGCCTGATTCAAGAGGTGCCTTCGCTGGTTGTCCGCTACGAAAAAAGCCCCCTCTCCCAATCGTTCTCGGTCCGCAGCCCCTTGTTTGGCCGACATCATGCCTACAATATCAGCATGGCCGCCCTCACTGGAATTTTGTTTCATGTGGCCATCGCAGACATCCAAAAGGCAATACAAGATACTTTTCCTGTCGAAAACCGCGGACAGGTTATCCGGACCCATCGGGCAAATACACTTATTCTCGATGCCTATAATGCCAATCCCGACAGCATGCGTTTATCCTTGGAATCATTTGTTCGTTGGCCGGGACGTGCCAAAGCGGTTATTTTGGCCGACATGGAAGAGCTGGGACCGTTTGCCGAAAGCGAACATCGACAAATCGTCGAATGGCTGCAGCAACATGCATGGGAGCAGGTGGTCGTCGTGGGTCCCCATTTCAAACGGGTTGCACCAACATCACCTCCTTTCTTGGCCTTCGAAACGACCTCGTCGCTCAAAGAATGGCTTTGTAGGCATCCGCTTGAAGGATTACACATCCTCCTGAAAGGGTCCCGCAAGCACCGGCTGGAAGATCTGGTAGACATACTATAATTCACAAAAGCAAAAAAGTTGCTAATTTGCTTCCATTGCACAAGATAAAGCCCATGAAACATCTGCTTATACGATGGAGTGCATGGCTCCTTACATTTACCGTATGGGGGCAAACTACAATACTGGACAATTTTGATCGTGCCGACAGCACCACGCTGGGGAACGGATGGACAGAAGTCGAGTCTGGGCCACCTTCAACGATTCAAATCGCTGGACAACGGGTCAAGTGTTTTACGGGAGGAAGTGGCGGGCGTGAATGGTTCTATCAAGACATTTCCGCCCATTACAACCCAACGTATCAAAATGCAGGCAATGTGACCTATACATGGGGATTCAACATGCGGCAGAGTCGAACCAACCCGTCAGGTTTTAACACCAACAACTACGGCATCTTGTTCGTATTGGGTAGTTCCTCTTCCACCTATACCAGCGGCCAAGGATACGGGGTGGCCTTGGGCAACAGTGGGAGTACTGATCCGATCCGCTTGGTACGTTTCAACGGAGGTTTCGATGCAAACAGCGATCTAACTAATTTGATCTCGTATGGCGACTTTGGTAACGAATATCTCACCGTGCGGGTCGATTTGGATGTGACAGCCCGCAAATGGTATTTGTATGTCCATGACAGTACCGACTTTCGAGATCCAGCGACCCTCTCCAGTGTCCACTTGCGCGACAGCATTATTGACAGCACTTATACCGCAATTGCTTTACCCTACCTAGGCGGTTTTTACAATCATGCGTCGAGTGGTTCTCAATCTGCCGACTTCGACCACTTTATCATTCCTCACTTCCCCCCGTCGGGAAGTTCGATGTTGACATCGGGCCCCTTATCCGAACCTTCGACCATTGCTTCAACCGCCACTACTCCGGCCACCGCGGTATGGAGCTTTACCGTGGTGGATGATAGCCTCAACCCATCAGTCGACGCCGACCCTACTCAAATCACCGATCTGTCTATCGTAGGAGGACCGGCCGATCAATTCGCTACATGGAACGGAGTGATCGCAGGAGCATACCTGATTAGCGGGACGGATACCATCACAGGCTCAGTGGCGCCTGCAGGACGTACCATTACCTTCTCCGGTATTCCGACAGGCGTAGGAGAAGCCGGTTACATACCTGACAACGGCCGGAAAACGTATGCACTTCATATCTGGCTATCCGCTGCCATGCCGGATGGCATGCAAGATACTGTCGAGGGAACGCATTTCCAGTTCCGGGTATCAGCCTCGAACATTACAGTGGGTGGGGGCAGTACTTTTGATCCATCAACCAACGTTATTTCGAATGCTACCCGAAACGCCATTGCAGTAACTGCCACCGCGCTTGCTTTTCGCATACAACCGCAAACTGCCTGGCGAGGGCAAACATTAAGTACTTTCACGGTAGGAGGGGTCGACATTTACGGTAATCTGGACGAAGATTACAACGGTGCGATAAACATCACGCCTGACTTTGCTTGCCCATCCCTCAATGGGACAACGCCCCGCATGGCTTCTAATGGCATTGCCACGTTTGACGATATCGTTTTTTATGGGACTGTGGGCAACGGACGATTGGTCGCTTCTGCCAGTGGGCTTGCCAATGACACTTCCCAGCCTTTCACAATCAAAGACACCGCTTCGGCATATCATACGTTGGCGGGGTGGGACTTTTCCGACTCTACCCGCCAGTTCCAACCGGACATCTATACACCCCACAATGCCAACGCACGCTTAGATGTGGTAGGGGCTGTATGGGACGGAGCAGGTGGGGCCATCTTCGGCCGAATATGCGGTAGTGCCCGCACGGCTCAATGGGACGGCGGTGCAGGAACAAAATATTTTGTGACACGTGTTGCTACCCAAGGCTACTTTCAAATCAAAGTGACTTCCCATCAGCGAAGTTCGTCAGGAGGACCTCGTGATTTTATCGTTCAATACAGTTTTGATAGCCTCAACTGGACGACCGTCGGTAATGTTGACACTGTGCGAAACAATTGTACCGACGGATTCTTCGAAGCCACATTGCCGTCAGTATGTAGTGATACGGATACCCTTTACATCCGTTGGCTGATGAACTCCAACATCCGATCCGACGGAACGGGTAATGTGATTGCAGCTGGAGCCAATAACATTTACGACGTCTCCATACAAGGACTGTATTACTCAGAAGCGCGAGATAAGTACTACCGAACCCGTCAAAGCGGCAACTTTTACACGGGATGTACGTGGGAATGGTCATCCGACAGCATCACCTGGACCGTAGCAGATCTGCCACCGGACTTCACTTCCCGAACAATTCACATCCGTAGCGGACATATCGTCGAACTAGCCAACGACTCGTTGTGGATTGATCAAGTGGTAATTGACTCAGGGGCTACGCTCATCACCCAAGGAAAGTTCTTCTTGCAAGATGGGCCAGGGACCGATTTGACAGTCAAGGGAACCCTCGAAGTAGCCAATACTTCGACTTCACCACCCCAATGGGAAAACGGTGCCACATGGCAGCTCGATACAGGCGCCACCTTTGTCAAGTCGTCGAGTAGTAGTGCTGCCGACTGGCGCGATCACTATCACAACGGAATGGCTTCCATTGCCTATCCCGCCCAATGGATTATTCGTAAAAATACTTCTGCCGATCCCACCTTCACCACTACTAACTCTTATTATCCGGATCTTATATTTGACAACCTCCTCACTTCGGTTTGGCATCCGACCTCTTCATCTAGCAAGTTTACGGGTAGTACTAGCACAGCCCTCATTAAGGGTGACTTAAAGCTGCAAAATGGGGTGGTTATAACCCATGCCAATACCGCCACTAGCCCCATTCAGGTGATGAACAATCTTTACGTGGGAGGATCCGACACCCTAATGGTGGAAGGTACGGGTTTTGAGGTACATGGCAATCTGATCATCGAAGGCGTCTTTGACAGTTGGTTTCAGAATGCACAGCGCCGCCTCCTGTATACGAGGGGCGATTCAGTCATTGTCAGTGGTATAGCTCGCTTTCACGAATGGCGAACAGCGCACCCTGACACCCTCATCGTGCAAGGCAATGTATGGATAGACTCTTTATTGGCCATTGATTCAGGAATCGTGAAAACGACCCCCACCGATACGATTTTTCTAGACTCCGCCGCTCAACTCAATGAACAGCCCCAACACTTCGTCTATGGAACGGTGAGGGTAGCAGAAGATATTACCACCAGTGGCACATGGTACGATTTTGCCGGAATTGGTGTGGAAATTCAGTTTTCGGGAGTATCTCCGGGCCACACGATTGTGGTTCGCCGTACTGATACCTTCGCCTACGTGGGCAATTATCGAGGCATCCGACGCATCGTCAACATTCATCCGACGGTGAATAGCGGACTGGATGCGACCCTTCGGTTCCACTATAACGACCATCCAATGGCCGGTGAAATAGATACCCTCAACGAAGGACGACTCGACCTATTTCGTTATGACGGTATGGCATGGTCCAATCAAAACGCAACGCTTGACTCCGCTGCCAACATCCTGATCAAAAACAGCATCAACGCGTTTTCCTTATGGACAGCTGCCGATATGGATTATCCGCTCCCCGTCGAACTGATATCATTTGATGCCGTGCTGCATTTTGATCGTACCGTCCGATTGAAATGGACCACGGCAAGCGAAGCCAACGTAATGCGATTCGTGGTAGAACGCTCGACAGATGGCCATCATTTTACACCGGTAGGCAACGTCCGAGCAACCGGATGGTCAACTGTCCTTCAATCCTATATATGGGATGACGTCGTCCCACCACCTCATAAGGTGGTGTATTATCGACTTCGCCTGGAAGACTTTGACGGAACCATAGCATATTCCGACATCCGAACGGTAAACCTAATGATGTCCACGCACGAACTTCCCCCTATTTTCCGGATAACGTCGAACTATATCCGCATTACCTTGCCGGGCAACCGATTCACTTATCGTCTTTATGATGCCTCCGGAAGAATTGTCCGGCACGGAATGGGCACGGATCACCTGTCAATTCCCATCGAGGCCCTGCCGACCGGCTACTACCTACTGCACCTATACTTCCCAGAAGGCGCTGCCCGTCATTTCCACATCATAAAGCCATAGGCCAGAACCTACTTTTGCACGCCATGAGGCGTTCCTCCCATTCGTCACTGCGCTTGCTGATCGTTGGTATTCAATGGCCACCTCAAACCTTCATCCAGCGGATGATCAATGCCTTGATTGCTGAAGGCATTGAAGTATGGGTAGCAACACCTCAACGTCCTTCGGATCATCGGGTCGCTTGGATATGGGCGCCCTCATGGCATCACAACCGTTGGCAGCGATGGCTGTGGGGAATACTCTTGCTCATTAAAGGGCTCTTGCGGCGAAAGCAAGGGCCGCACCCGTTACGATGGCCCCCCAAAAGACCAAATGATACGCTACACATCCGATCGCTATTTTACTTTTTGCCTTTCTGGAAGCGATCGTTTGACGTAGTGTATTTCCCCTGGATAATGAGTGCTCCCAACTATCGCTATTTGTTCGACCAAGTACCCACCACCACCAGTTTTCGAGGATCGCATATAAAC
Organism: uncultured Sphingobacteriales bacterium; assembly: GCA_964452325.1. Taxonomy (GTDB): domain Bacteria; phylum Bacteroidota; class Bacteroidia; order JAADEI01; family JALVCQ01; genus JALVCQ01. The sequence goes on from CAYVLB010000036.1 coordinate 16,347, forward strand.
GTGGCTCCATTTAACCCCAATCGAAAAAATCAGGTAAGCAATACCCGCCTCGCCCTTCAGCAAATCAAAGCAGTTCACTCGGTATGTAAAGCCCTTAGCGAAGAAGGAATGCGCCATCTGGGTGTTCCGCCTTCAAAGATACGGGTGATATACACGGGCATAGATACCCAATTGTTCACTCCCCCTTCAAATCGATCATCTGCAAATGCTTTCCGCATTGCATGGGTAGGCAATCTAATCTGGCACAAATCCATTGAATCGGCCTTACTAAGCATTCGCCTCCTCAAAGAGCGCGGAATAGTGCCACACCTTTCAGTGATCGGCACGGGGCCCGAACTTCAACGCATGCATTACACCATTGCAGATTTAGGGCTTGATAAGGAGGTCTCTTATTTGGGGAAACGCTCGCCCGCTGAAGTGGCATTGCTTTATCAACGATCGGATGCTTTCTTGCTTTCCAGTCATAGTGAAGGTATTGCCAATGCGTTGGTGGAAGCAATGGCGGTGGGGCTTCCAGTGGTAACCACCAACGTAGGGGGAATGCCGGAAGCGGTCAAAGACGGCGTAGAAGGGTTTGTAGTACCCTTGCTCGATGCTGATGCCATGGCCAAAGCA
>CAYVLB010000037.1:0-16679 GCA_964452325.1 uncultured Sphingobacteriales bacterium
TATCCCCCATCCCCACGGATATTGGAGGGCTGCCTCACCAAAAACAAAAGCCCGCTGCCAGCTTCGGCGCCAGGATGTCGCTACATACGACCATTGTCGACCGGAAGGATAGGAACTCCCCCAAGCAAGCCTGCTCGGATCGAAATTATTCGCAAAATGTACTGTCAAAGCATGGATACCCCACGACCCCAGCATTCCGTGATGTTCGAGAGCAGCACCCATTGTTCCCACCCCAAGGTTTCCGCGACGAGCAATCTCAAGGGGAGTTCGATGATAGCCTTCTTTGATGAGGCGAACGGCAACGGTCTTGTCGTCGAAAGTATCATATCGGGCATCCATCCGCCGATAACTTCCCAGTATCATCCACCGATAATTACGACTTTGTTTTCCACGTGCTGCAATGCCCCGAAAAAAATCGGACTCACTAACGGAAGTGTGTTCCCGTAGTGGTGGAAAAGACCGGTAAAAACCCATCACCTCTCGGCTCTTGTTGATGGCGAATCCATGCCATAAGATAAGCCCTTGTCCCCATCGGGCTTCATAATCGCCCAGAATAATCTTATTCCTGGCATTCCATTCTCGAGAAACGTGATAAGAAAGATATTCTGGCTGTGTCGGTTGGCTCAGCCAAGACTCACCGGGATCTTTCTCATAAACAATTCCAGCCCGCCATTGAGAAGTTTTGCGCATCGTGAGGCGAAAATAAGCCCGGAACGGTAAAGAAAGTCCCTGCTCCCAATCTGTTGAAGCTACACGTATTTTGAAGATTTGATGAAGACTCCATCGCGTCGAATGGAATGATTCTCGGAATCGAACAAAAGGTCGGAGACGTTGAAGGGTGAGGGGATCAAGGACGCCGCTCCGGACAATATCTTCCCATCGTAAGGATACACCTAACGAATCCTGCAGCTTAAGGAGGCCCTCAATTTGCAAAGGCGTTAAAAAGGGAAGACTTGCTAATTGTTCTCGATGAGCTGTAGGTAGGAATATGGGATGGGCAGCACGCTCTTCGAGAAGGTCAATCAATTCCACAACATCCCCTGTCGGTTCATCGGCAGTGAACGTTACATCTTCTATCAAGGGTTCGATGAGTGTTTCCTGGGCATAAACTATCGGACTCCATAAGATGATCCACAGCCAGCCCCCTACCAGTGCATACCCACTTCGACAGAAGGCCACCATCCCAGAACCCGATGATATCCCGCTGCTAAACATAGGGTAAAAGTAGGTGTCTTGAATTCAATCCCAAGTCCTGCCCGCCACGGTCCCACACCAATACCTCCCAACCCCCATAGCCTGGGGGCGATTTGCATGCGAAACCCCATACTCAATGCGACTCCTTTTTGCCAAATGTGACGTATGTCCATGTAAATTGCTCCTTGATCGTGGTTGATGTGCCATTGCCCCGAGAGTCGGAAAACCGACGGAACTTCCAAGTTACTCCTTTGCTGAAACACACCCGCTACATTGAATATAGATACTGCACCCCGCCATGCTCCCCAACGCCCACCCAATGATAGCGTTCCCAACAGGTAAGCGACGGGAGGATAGAACATCCGATCGATTCGAAGGTAATGAAAAGCCGCACCAATCGATGCAGACGATCCCAACAGGTGACCATATCCGATGCTTGCCATCCATGCTTGCATCTCCGGGTGAGGACGTTCATATTCTACCACGCCACCGAGGGATCCACTGCCAATCCTTGTGAAAAAAGCAACAGCTCCCATCCGATAGTTTGCAATTCGATAAGGGATTCCCCAACTGAGATGGAGTTGTTTTCTACTACCAAACGCGTTGGATGCTGGATGCACCGAAGCATTCCATGCGATGGGGTGGGCAGGGTAAGCACCTGCCCGCGCCGTGACAGCGGCCGGCTCAACTAGTTGTGCATGCAGCCAACTTCCCCAACCAACAATACTCCATATGACCCACTTTTTCATTCATTTACCTTGACCATGCTCCAAGCTTTAGCCGGCTTTGCAAAAAGCGGCTTTACTTGTTGCCACGTGTTGCGGAAAAGGGGAGAACTTCGGTAATTTTCTAAATCGACTTCCCGATTCCACCGACTAATGGTAAAAAACGTTCCTGTGTGGTGGATATCCTTGAGAAGTTCCACCCCCCGACATCCCTGCATCGTCCGGATCTGGGGGGCAACGCGCCCAAAGATTGCTTCAAAAGTTTCTACGTGTTCCGGATGTATTTCAAGTTTGACCAATCGGATAATCATTCCACACAGTAATATTCCTTATACCATTCGATGAATCGCCGGATGCCTTCCTCAATGGGCGTGTTGGGAGCAAATCCGGTGGCTTGCGAGAGGGCCGATACGTCAGCATAGGTTTCGGGAACATCACCCGGCTGCAATGGTAACAGCTCTTTTTGGGCTGTTTTGCCAAGGTTCTCTTCAATCAGTTGGATAAAATAAGTAAGCTCCACAGGAGTGTGATTACCGATGTTGTAAAGACGGTAAGGAGCTGTACTGATGGATGGATCGGGATGGTTCGGGTCAAACCCGTTATGCGGAGTAGGAATGTTGGGGAGCAGACGGACAATTCCTTCGATGATATCGTCAATATACGTAAAGTCCCGCCGCATCTTTCCGTAATTGAAAACCTGGATCGGTTCGCCCTTCAAGATCTTTTGCGTAAAAATAAACAAGGCCATATCTGGGCGCCCCCATGGACCGTACACGGTAAAAAATCGAAGGCCAGTAGTGGGGATATTATATAAATAAGAATAAGTATGGGCCATCAATTCGTTGGCCTTCTTGGTCGCAGCATATAATGAAATGGGGTGATCAACATTGTCTCCTACCCGAAATGGCATGTGACGATTCAACCCATATACCGATGAACTGGAAGCGTATATCAAATGACGCAATGGGTGTGCAGTCCGTGCCGCCTCAAGAATGTTCAAGAATCCCTTGATATTGCTTTGCGTATAGGCATGGGGATGGGTAAGGGAATAGCGAACGCCAGCTTGGGCAGCCAGATGAACGACGTAATCGAAACGTTCGGCAGCAAAGAGCTTTTTTATGGCAGTCGCATCTTCTAATGCCATTCGATAGAAAGTGATCGGTAGCTGGTCAGACTCATATCTTCGATTCCATTCCAAATTTTCCCACAGAGGAACCTGTATACCAAGCCTCTGTAAGCGTGCTACTTTAAGAGTTGGGTCGTAGTAATCGTTGACGTTGTCGATGCCTACGACCACCATCCCCTCTTGGCTTGCCAATCGCAATGCCAGATGATAACCAATAAATCCAGATATTCCTGTAATGAGTATTTTCATCAGAACAACTATTACATCATCCAATAGGCAATGGAGGGCGGCAAGGCTACGTGACGGTATTTCCCATGAAGGTCCATCAGGATTCCTTCATGATTCAATCGCGCCAAATATTCTTCGACCGGCCGCTGAAGCAGCTGGTCGTGTGGCACAGCCAAGATAATGGCGTCGTAAGTACGCTCCTTAATTACTTCCCATGAATTTAGGTTTAGATTATATTCTTCCTCGAACTCTTGTTGGATAACGACCGGATCGTAAGCATCGACCCCAATATCGTAGCTCTTTAATTCATGGATTAAATTCACTACTTTCGAGTTACGCGAGTCAGGCACGTTCGGCTTATAAGTAACTCCCAACACAAGGACCCGAAGATTCTGCAGGGGCTTATTTTTACTGGGGATATTTCGAATTAGTTCCCGTGCGACGAACACATGCATGGAGTCATTGATTTCACGCCCGGCCAGAATGACTTTCGGATAATGCCCTAATTCTTTAGCCTTGTAGGTGAGATAGTAGGGGTCCACTCCAATGCAATGCCCCCCCACAAGCCCAGGATAAAACGGAATGAAATTCCACTTTGTAGCAGCTGCTTCAATAACGTCGTACGTATTAATCCCCATTCTATGAAAAATAATCGATAGTTCGTTCATCAAGGCAATATTGAGGTCCCGTTGGGTATTTTCAATTACCTTGGCTGCTTCCGCCACCTTGATGGAAGGGGCCTTGTGAATACCCGCTGTGATGATGCTGCCATACAACTCTTCCAGCTTTCGCAGGGCTTCATTATTACTGGCGGACACGATTTTCACGATCGATGCAGTGGTGTGAACTTTGTCACCCGGATTAATTCGTTCTGGTGAATATCCCACCGAAAAATCCTTATTCAAGGTTAGCCCCGACTCTTTTTCCAGGATAGGCACGCAAATATCTTCAGTGCATCCCGGAAAAACCGTTGACTCATATACGACAATATCCCCCCGTTTTAAAATTTGCCCTACCAATTTCGAGGCACTTATCACCGCGTTCAAATCGGGATTCTGGTGCTCATCAATTGGCGTGGGAACGGTAATGATATATATGGGAACATCCCGAATATCCGCTACCGAGTCGGTAAAAGTGATGTGCTTACTTTGAAAATCTCTTGGCGTGAACTCGTTATTGATGTCAATGCCACGTTTCAGTTGTTTGACGCGGGAAGATTTGATGTCGAATCCAATAACTTCATGACGTTTTGCAAATTCCATCGCCAATGGAAGACCGACATACCCTAAACCAATAATTCCAATTTTCATTTTAGTTATAGTTATTGTTGTGTAGCAGTTTTTCTCGTATAAAATGGATAATACGGAATAGGAGCGGTGGCGTTTCATCATCTTCTTCATCTACATAGTATCCCCCTCCATTTTTCCCGTAATATCCATAACCGTATCCATACCCATACCCATACCCATATCCATACCCATAGCCATACCCATAGCCATAGCCATATCCGTAGCCATAGCCGTACACGCTATCCGTCACTTTATAATCATTGAACAGTCCATATACTTTTGCGCTTCCCTTTTCGTATAACTCATTGGCCGTATTTACAAATGCTTTTCGGCTATATCCTTGCCGAAAAATGTATAGCAATGCGTCCGAGTAGGGCACGACATCAAGTGCATCACTAACAATTCCCACTGGTGGTGCGTCAAATATGATGTAGTCGTAGTGTTTTTTAAGGTGTTGGATCAGCTGTTTCATTCGCTCGCTGCTCAACAGTTCTGATGGGTTGGGTGGAACAGCTCCCGATGGCAAAATATAGAGATTTTCTACTGGCGATGAAAAAATAACTTCTTCAATGGGATAGGCCCCAATAAGATATCCTGAAAGCCCTTTTTCTTGGGGAATACTTTCGAATACTTCATGGAGTCGGGGTTTGCGAAGGTCAATCCCTACTAAGAGGGTTTTTTTACCCACAATGGCCACGGAAGCTGCCAGATTGCTTGCTACAAAGGTTTTTCCCTCACCACTGATGGTAGAAGTAACTAAAATGACACCCTTCTGGGGAGATTTGGGTTCAGGGCGTGGCAAGACATATTGTAGATTTGATCGAATTGTTCGGAAGTTTTCGACAATCCGACTCTTTGGTTTTTCAATTACAACAAGTGGCGATGGATACTTACTGGAACCAATCACTCCAAGAAGCGGTGCATTCAGCAGCCGCTTAAGGTGGTCTATCTCCCGTATTTTGTCATCCAATAATTCGCGCAAGCCAATCAGTCCAATGGGAATCAATATCCCCAATAGCCCCCAAATCACATAATTCCTTCCTTCTTGGGGGCGCATACGTTCCTTCACGTATGCAGCTTCGACAACAATATCGTCTGGAATAATGGCCGCTTTTGCCAACGCTACCTCTAACTTTTTCTCATAAAGGTAATTATAGAGCTTTTCAATCGAAGAGTACTTGCGTTTTAATGAAAAATATATAATCTCTTTGCCAGGTATTTTTGAAAGATGTTGTTGGAGCTCAGACAGTTGCTGAAGAATCGTCCGATGCTGAGATTCCAGGTTGTGCTCTATTGAAAGAATATTTTTCGTGATGGTTTCTTTTAATCCAATAATCTTTTTTCGAGCACGCGTTACCGACGGACTTGATGACTGAAGGGTAGAATCTAAGAGTCGATATTCCTGAACTGCCTGAATAAATTGATGAATCAGTTCGGGTAACAACGGATCGGTGACGCCCAACAAACTTGGAATGATAAGCTCATCAATTTGTTCATTGTGGATCTGATGGCGGATGTAACGAACCACATTTAACTGAAATTCCAATCCCCGACGTTCTCCTTCTAATGTCGAGTATTGATCCAGATATGTTGAAAGTTCTTGTGAGGGCTCAAGGGCTTTGTTGCGAACCCGAAAATTTTTGAGTTGGGCTTCAATACCTTGCAATTCTTCAGCTAACTTCTCAATTTGGTCTTCGATAAACTTAATGGTGTTTTCAGACTTTCGACTTCGGTCTTCCACATCCTCTTCCACATATGCAGCCATCAGCGCATTAATCATGTCTTTGCCCCGATTGGGAATGTTATCCTCTCTTGTTAGCTTGACCAGCGAGTTTTCTTCATTTGTTTGGATCTTGATTTGATCACGAACGATCGAATACTGTACGGAATGAGGAACGAATCGAAATTCATAAGATATTCCAATTGTATATTTATTTTGCGATTGGCGACGGATCTTAAATGTACCTAATTTTTCGATATTAATTGGAACGCCCAGAAGTGTGTCCAGCTCACCCACTTTTTTGTCGTTGCGGTGCCATTCCAAGTGATAGCGTTTTCCATTCGGGTAGAATTTGAACTTGAAAGCATACTGGTAAATGTTGTCATTGATTTCAATGGCCTCCACAACGAATGGAGACTTCATCCAGTATATTTCGTTATTCTTGAATCGCCCCACCGAGAAATACTGAATGTCTAATCGGATCTTCCGTAGGGTACGGTTAACAACTCCCGGCGTACGAAATAGGACAATGTCGTTGGCAATGGGATGGAACTGCCAATAGGTAGGTGTCCAGGGTACCTTCGCCACATCAGTAGGGCTGTATGACTGTTGACGCTTATAATTCAACAGCATCTGCCCTTCCATTCGGTATAGCGGTGTAGTGTATCGATTGATGAGAAATGCTACAAAAAGCGATAAAATGATTGACGTCAGAAAGAGATACCTATATTTGATAGCCAACCCGATAAGATACCGGGCATTGAGCAGTGGAGACGATGGGGACGATGCTGTTGAGGTGTTTTCCATCAGCCTAACACATTAATTATAAAAATCGCGTCAGCAACAAAATGGCCAACTGGATCAAGATATACATTTGTCCAGTGGAATAGACATTCTTAAGTACCAGCGCTTTTCGGGCAGGTGGCACATATACAATATCTCCGGGCAGCAATTCATAGCCTTCGGAATTGAGGGCAGCTACGTAACGTAGGTCGAGCACATATGTACGGGTATTTCCAGTGGTATCCCGTCGGATTACCTTTACGGACCGAATGTCGCCCAGTTCAGTAAAAGGAATCGCTTGTGCCAATGCATCCATTACCGTTCCCTTCTGCCGAAGGAGCATCTTCTGGCCGGGTTGCGTTACTTCACCCATTACGTATACTTCAAATGAAAGGTATTGGACTTGCACATAGGGCTGGGTGGTAAAGCGTTGCAAATGATATTGCAATGTGTCTTCAAAATCCGGAATGGTTAAACCAGCCGCAGGAAGATCACCCAACATCGGGATTTTAACATTTCCTTCGGGGCTAACCGATAGCCCTTCCTCGAATTTCCATAGTTCATTGAGATAAGGGTCGGGTGTGATGATCACTAGCCGGATTACATCGTTGGGTCGAATGCGCAACGAGTCGGAACCCGTACCCCGCTGAAGGTTAGCAGGAGCCGTTGCATCTTGAAACAGGGCACTTCCCTTATATGTATAACATCCATTAAGTAGAAAGGCAACCCAGAAGATCGATACAACCTTTCCAATTACCTTGTTCACGCTGCTTTCAGCTATTCTGGCGGGCAAAAGTAGCATTTGGATTATTCTTCACCACATCGATCAACCCGTTCTACTTTCACGTAGAACTGATCAGTGTTAAACTCCAATTGGTTAACGGTATTTTTCATCGCAATGGTTTGCCATCGATGGGTCGGATATATTCGATGCCACCTATCCGTTTTTTCATTCTGCCACTCAAATGGCATTTGAAAATCCTTCACATCCGTTTTCCATCGGAAACATAAGGTGGTATCATTCTGATGGTATTGGAAAATGGGTGGGGTAGGGTGCATAAGGTATTGCTTCCAGAAAGGGATCAGTGCCGAATCGTATTGTGTCCAATAGTCGATTACCTCCTCGGTGGTCACGATTGAATGGCTAAAATGGGCATAAAAGCGACGCATCATCTCGACCCATTTCCGATGGTCATTGGGGGCAAGCCAATGCCGTAACGTGTGCATGATCCAGGCCCCCTTAGGATACATATCGTTTCGAGGGAGCCATTTATAAACACCTCGAGGCATCATCACGGGGTATTTATTAAGGATGCGCCGCTGCTTGCGTTGAATGTATTCCTGTGCTTTGTCCCGTCCTTTGGTCCGTTCCACATGGAGAACCTCGGTGTAGGTGGCCAGTCCTTCGTGGATCCAGACATCACCAAAATCAAAGGCAGAGACACTATTTCCCCAATATTCGTGGGCTAGCTCATGGAGAATGATGTAGTCGAACCCATAAGGGTTGGTCGAAAAATTGTGGCCGTACGCTACAGCGGTTTGGTGCTCCATTCCCCAGTAGGGGGCATGAACCAGTGCTAACCCATCTTCCCAAAAGGGGAAGGGACCCCAATAGGATTCAAAAGTTTCCAAGGAGGCTTTCACCTGTGATGGAAAGTGTGCTTTTGATGCCTCAACGTCATAGTCTAATATGTAATAATCTAGCCGAAGTTTTTTCCCTCGTGTGTTGGGATGCTGGGAAAGATATTCATCTTCCCAATGTATCAAGTGTCCCACGTAGAGCGTCACATTGTAAATGTTAATGGGTGCTTGGGTTTGCCATGTAAAATATTTCCACTTGGCATCGATAATTCCGCTATCTACAAGGTTCCCATTGGCAACGGCCATCAATCCTTCTTGATTGGGTATCTCAATTCGAAAAAGAATTCCGCTGTCGGGTTCGTCAACCAATTGATCTTTACATGCCCACCACAGCATTGCGCCGTCGCCTTCACATGCAACGCCAATCCATGGTCGCCCTTTACGGTCTTTGCTCCACACGAAACCTCCGTCCCAGGGAGGACGAGGTGCCTTAACAGGCTTCCCATGATATTTAATTTCTATTGAATGATGATCAGAGATAGTCCACTTTTCAGGGGGGCGAACCCATATGAAATTGTCCACACGGTCCCACGACGAATAGATCCGACCATCAAGTTTGAGGCTTTCAACTTGAAAGTTATGATGAAGATCTATTTGTAGGGAATCCGTACTGTTTTCCACGACTTCGAAAATAATCCGCGAAGTCCCTTCAATGGACTCTTCTTCAATGTGCAAACGAACGGTAAGCTCGTAACGAATCACATCCCAAAATCGGCGGTATTTAGTATAAGTCCCATGCAAAGTATCCGTATGCGAAAAGGAGTATTCCGAATAATATTTTACCCAAGGGGCATTGGGACGATACAGCGAGTCCCAATCGGGCGCATCGTAAGATATCTGGGCCCTGACTAGTAGGTTGATGAGGCTTGCAATTATTGTCAAGACTGCCTGAGGACTACGTTTGAATAACTCCCACATTGAACTGCTTTTTAATCGGTGCATGATTGGCCATTTCAATCCCGGTTGAAATCCAATGGCGGGTTTCGGTCGGGAGGATGATTTCGTCTACCCATAGGCGAGCAGCGGCATAGTAGGGGGAAGTTTGGCGCTCGTAGCGATCGGAAATCTCCTTCAAAAGGGCTTGCTTATCTTCTTCGGATAGGGTTTTACCTTGTTTTTGGAGGGTTGCAATCCGAATTTGCAACAACGTTTGGGCGGCTTGTCCTCCCCCCATCACTGCAATTCGTGCCGAAGGCCACGCTGCGATAAGGCGTGGATCATACGCCTTGCCACACATGGCATAGTTGCCAGCACCGTACGAATTGCCCACAATGATGGTAAACTTAGGGACTACACTATTGGCCACGGCGTTGACCATTTTGGCGCCGTCTTTGATGATTCCTCCATGTTCGGATTGGGTGCCAACCATAAATCCGGTGACGTCTTGTAGGAATACTAGCGGGATTTTCTTTTGATTGCATACCATGATGAAACGTGCTGCTTTGTCGGCAGAGTCGGAGTAAATAACCCCCCCCACCTGCAGTTCGCCCTTGCTGTTTTTAATGATTAATCGCTGATTGGCTACAATGCCTACCGCCCAGCCATCAATACGGGCATATCCGCAAATGATAGTCTTGCCATAATCGGGCTTGTAATGCGTAAACTCGGATCCATCCACCAGTCGGAGAATTACTTCCATCATGTCGTATGGTCGGCTTGGGTCGGCTGGCATGATACCAGCAATTTCTTCGGGGTCGTATTTCGGAGGCTGGGGCTTGATTCGATTGAATCCGGCGTTAGCAACATCTCCCACATGTGCCATGAACTTTCGAATGGTTTCAAGGCATGTGGCATCGTCCGGCATCTTGTGGTCAATGACCCCCGAGATAGCTGTTTGTGTGGTAGCTCCGCCTAATGATTCTTTGTCAACCTCTTCTCCGATGGCTGCCTTGACCAGATATGGACCTGCCAAAAAGATCGATCCTGTCTTGTCCACAATCAACGATTCGTCCGACATCACCGGCAGGTAGGCTCCCCCCGCTACGCAGCTTCCCATTACTGCTGCAATCTGTAAGATTCCTTCCGCGGACATGATCGCATTATTTCGAAATATGCGTCCGAAATGATCCTTGTCGGGGAATACCTCGTCTTGCATGGGTAAAAACACTCCCGCACTGTCCACCAAGTAAATAATTGGAATTCGGTTTTCCATTGCAATTTCTTGCGCCCGTAAATTCTTTTTGGCGGTAATGGGGAACCAGGCCCCGGCTTTGACCGTCGGATCATTTGCTACCACAATGGCTAACCGACCGGAAACTTTTCCCAGTCCCACAATCACCCCCCCAGCAGGAGCTCCTCCATACTCCTGGTACATTTCCCATCCGGCAAATGTTCCCAACTCGATCCATTGTCCGTTATCAAAAAGATGCTTTAGACGTTCTCGGGCGGGGAGCTTTCCTTGTGTTCGGAGTTTTTCAATTCGTTGTTTGCCGCCTCCCCATGTGACTTTGTTCCTTCGTTGACGAAGTTCTGACCATTTGAGCTTGTTTGCGTCTTCATTTTTGTTAAAATCAAGATTCATATGTCAAATTCCCTTGCCGATTGAAGGCAAAAATAACCCTCGTCTGGGAGTACCTGAAAACCTATTTTTCCTTTTTCCATACCACATGCATGGTGTCTTCGCGCATGCGGTACCGATATTTCATCTGATCAAAATCGATTGCTAATAAATCAAATGCCACCAGGGTTGCTAAATCATTTAATAGGGTAGGGAAGGGCAGGCGGGTTAAATGCTGGATGTGGGCTAAGGTAGCCGGTTCGGCATTGCGTTGAAAAAAAAGTATCAATTGTCGAAGAGAAGAAGTATAGGAAAATCGCAATTTGCGTTTGCCATAACGTTGTAGCATCCCTTTCACCCATGGTAAGGGGGCACGCACGTTTTGATTCCCATCTCGAAAATAAGCACGCCATTTCCGGTCGGTATCCAACACAAACACGGGCTTCCGTTGGGCCTTTGGAACATGCACTTCCAATACTACTTTGTCTCGATACTTCCATTCTTCAAATCGAAGGGAAAGGGAAGGACGAAGATGACGATCATTGGCACTTTCCACCACATATAATTCTTCAGAGGTCTCAACCCCGACGATTCGGCCGTTGTCTTTAACGCCGACCAACAAACTACCCCCTTCGCTGTTGGCAAAGGCACATAGACTTCGGGCAATTCGAGCCGCATCGTCAATATGGTATTTAAAGTCCAAATGCATCCCTTCTCCTTGAGAAATCCGATTGAGCAGGCGGCGGATAGCGGCTTTTTCCCTTCTGAAACGATCCATCGAATATTTCATGGCGGGGGCCTAAATCGGAGCGACAAAATAATTAACTTTGCAGCGCTTTTGACGGTGGGAGTAGCTCAGCTGGTTAGAGCACCAGGTTGTGGCCCTGGAGGTCGCGGGTTCAAATCCCGTCTCTCACCCTTTTGTGCTTTTGAATTATGCCCAAAGCATCGTTTTCCGAATTAATTAATGGCAAGACACCAGTGCTGGTAGATTTTTATGCAGATTGGTGCCAGCCCTGCCATATCCTTTCTCCAATCGTCCAGCAAATTGCCAAATCCTACCAAGGGCGTCTGCGGGTCATCAAGATCGACGTAGATCGAAACCCGGCTATTGCTTCGCAGTACGCCATCCGGGGAATCCCAACTTTGATTTTGTTCAACAATGGAAAGCCAGTATGGCGGCAGGCAGGGGTAGTGCCTGAAAACATCATTCGGCAGGCAATAGACCAAGAGCTGGCAAGGTAGGGGAGGATAGATTAGCAATGAATACGACGTGCCAATGCAAAACGTCCCATGCGAAAGTGGTTGTGGCGGATGGGATGGGTAGCCATTGGGGGAGTCATTGGATGGGGTGGGGCACGATGGTACGCACCATGCCCGACGATTCCATCAGCTGACCAATCAGCCGATACGGTCAAACCATGCACTTGGGTTGCATCACCATCAGGGGTCGATACCTTCCCTGGCACGTTTTTGACGGAAAAGGAAGATTCCCTGCCGTTTGTGGTGCGTGTAGGTTGGCTTCCCGCGACTGCCCGAAAATGGAATGGGATAATTGGACATATCGACTCGGTAGCAGGGCTTTATTTTTATACCCTTGGGCACTTTTCCGATAGTTCCGAAGCCAGGGCATTCGCCGAAATGTTTTCCAAGCGTGCATGGGACTCTCCGTTGGTTATCAAAAAGTGAATCCATGGACCGCATTACCTCACTGTCAGAATTAGGAGAATTCGGCCTGCTGGATCATTTGGCACGCAAATTCGCTACCAATCCTCCAGATGTAGTGGGTATTGGTGACGATGCTGCGGTGATTCCGGTTGACGATAATACTGCTCAGGTGATAACTACCGACATGTTCGTGGAGGGTATTCATTATGATTTCGCTTATTTTCCCCTCCATTTGTTGGGATGGAAGGTGGTCTCGGCAACCCTTTCGGATGTTGCGGCCATGCGGGCTCGCCCATCTTTCTTTCTTCATTCGATGGCATTGGGAAGTCGTTTTACCCTCGAAGGCGTCGAAGCGATTTACGATGGCATTCAAGCAGCAGCCAAATACTATAAAATATCGATAATTGGTGGAGACACAACAACGATCTTGCGGGGCAGTGTATTACACGGTGTGGCGGTTGGATACGCTCATCCTTCCCAGCTGGCCTTCAGGAAAGGCGCACAACCTGGAGATCTTATCTGTGTCTCTGGCAATTTGGGAGCTGCCTATTTGGGACTTCAAATTCTTGAACGCGAAAAGAAGGTATTGCGCGAAACGCAAGGCGTGGCCCCTCAACTGGAAAAGTATCGTTATTTGCTGGAACGGTTTTTTCGCCCCGTTGCTCGATTTGATATTGTGGATCAGCTTAACGAAAAAGACATCAAAGTGCATGCCATGATTGACCTTAGCGATGGGCTATCCTCTGATCTCCTTCATATCCTTCATCAATCTAATGTTGGCGCTGACCTCCACGAAGAACTGCTTCCCATTGATCCTGTGGCCTTTCAAACTGCCTTAGAACTCAACCTCCTACCTGCCACGTGCGCATTGCATGGTGGAGAAGACTACGAATTGCTCTTTACCGTTCCACCGACAGAAGAAAAGAAGGTACGTACACTGCCGGATGTTACAATCATTGGTACCATTCATAAAGATTCAACGCATCGAATTTTTCATACAACGGGTGGTGATACGGCTTCCCTTACCGCACAGGGCTGGGATAGTTTTCTCAAAAAGCAACAATCGTTAAGTACATAAGGTAACAATTAGCGCCTATTGGGCACTTCTTGACGGATAATAAGAGCGGTTGTTGTTGCATTTTTCATTTGAACTATAATTAGTATTATGTTAAATAGTGGTATGGCAAGCAAACTCGAATGCTTGGCCAATTCGACGAAAATTACACTTTAAGTCAATCTACGATATTTCAGTAAGAGCGAATTACCAATGACAACCACATCCGATAAAGCCATAGCTGCTGCCGCCACCATTGGATGTAAATAACCTGCAGCGGCAATTGGAATAGCCAGCACGTTGTAAAAGAAAGCCCAGAATAGATTTTGTTTGATCACCCGAAACGTTTGCCTGGCAATTCGGTCAGCATCCATCAAGGATGCCAAACGATTTGTGATCAAGATTACGTCACCAGCACGAATGGCTAAATCAGATGCTCCCCCAAAGGAAATCCCTATATCTGCCTCGGCCAGGGCTGGTGCGTCATTTATGCCATCACCGATTACTCCCACCGCTGCTTTCCGACGTGCCTGCCGAATGGCATCGAGCTTTTGATCTGGCATCATCTCTGCATGCCACTCCGCTATTCCCAGTGTTCGGGCAATAGCTTCCACCCGTTCCCGGCGATCTCCAGAAATAATTACTGGACGGATTCCCTTTGCTTGAAAATAACGTATCGTTGCTTGGGCATCGGGACGGACTTCATCTTCCAATTCAATTAATGCTTCGCAGCGGCCGTCAATAAGCAATGCTGCTACGGTTTGCAAGGTCGGATGAATGTTGTCGGGCACGCGTCCAATCTGAACAATATGCGAATTCCACTGGGCTTGGATGCCCATCCCTCTTTGCTCTTCTATATTTTTTAACGAGGGGGCATTAGCAACTTTATCTGCCAGCCCTTGGACAATGCCCTGTGCCAATGGATGTGAAGAATGGCGCTCCAGCGCATAGGCCACTGCGGCCAGCTGTGTTTCCGAATAAACACTGCCGTCGCATCGACGAAGGCGCACTTGCCGAAAGTGTCCTGTAGTCAGCGTCCCCGTTTTGTCAAAAAACAGTATGCGGATTTTGGGGATCTGTTCGATAACCCCACCGCCCTTGATGATAATTCCTCGAAATGCCGCTTTTCCTAATCCAACGGTCACGGCTGTGGGCGTTGCTAGCCCCAATGCACAAGGGCAAGAAACCACTAATACTGCTACTCCTCGCAATAATGACTGCGCAAACGATACGTCAAATATCCACCAATTAACCAATACGGTAAGCACGGAAAAACCGACTACCACCGGTACAAAAACACCACTTACCTTGTCAGCCAGTCGTTGCACACGAGCCTTCTGGGAGCGAGCCTGTTTAAGGATACGAACAATTTCTCCCAATACTGTTTCCTTCCCTGCCCGCTCAGTACGCACCTGCACATTCCCTTTAATAACTACGGTACCTGCATAGGCTCTGTCTCCGACAGTCCGATGTTGCGGAACCGCTTCGCCAGTAAGCATGCTTTCGTCAATTAATGCCTCACCATTTTCGATCACACCATCTATAGGAACAGTATCTCCAGTGGCTACAATGACAATATCACCCGGACGGATTAAGTCAATATCACGCATTTCGACCTTTGTGTCGACCAATACTTTTGCGGACTTGATTTGACGAGTTGCCAGTCGATTTAATGCCTCTCCGGTCTTACTAACTGCCCGCATTTCCAGCCAATGTCCCAAAAGGATAAGGGTAATAATGGAAGCCGTGGTTTCAAAAAATATCATATCTGCACGCCCTAACCATAGCCCCACGATGCTATACAGGTAAGCTGCTGTCGATCCTAGCAAAATCAACACGTCCATGTTGGGGCTTCCCATGCGAATCGATTGCCAAGCCCCCTTCCCAAATGCAATCAGCCCAATGCCATACACCCCGCTGGCCAGCAACCATTGAAAATACGGATCGGCAATCCATCCCCGTATTCCGATCATTGGCAACAGCAAGGGAGCCGTCAACACCGCTGATATTACCAAAAACCATTGTAGGCGCCGATATAATCGTCCTTCCGATCCCTGTTCCACGACCCGATAACCCAGGGTTTGAAGCCCTTGGGCAATTTGCTTGAAATTGGGCGGCGTGCTACTGTGAAAGATCACCTCCCCAGATACATAGTCTACCTGTACATCTTTTAGTCCCAGATTCTCAAGGTATTTTCGAACGCTAAAGGCACATGTAGTACACGTCATCCCCTCTACCTGAACCTCAAAGCGCATGGACGTGGCGCTTGAACTTGAAGAGGAAGGGCGAGAAGAAGATGGAGAAGAAGATATATTGGCCATCATGCATTCTTAAGTAGACAGGACAAAATTAAATGGAAGTAAACAAGCTACATTAGAGAATACCCATATATTCTCGGAATCAGCATCCCACATCAGTAATTCAATGGATTTACCCTGCTGAACTTCATATTCGTAGATTGCTTGACGACATATTCCACAAGGGAAGATTCCTTTTCCCTGATTACGGGCAACGATGGCAATACGTCGAATCGGGAGGTGGGGGTATTGAGAGCGGGCTGCAAAAACGGCAACCCGTTCTGCACAAATTCCCGCCGGATACGCAACGTTTTCTTGATTATTGCCCCCCACCAGCACTCCATTCGATAGTTCCACCACTGCTCCTACTCCGAAACGAGAATACGGTGCATAGGCCAGCTGTGAATAAAACAAAGCCTTTTGAAGTAAGGATTGGATATTTTGATTGGCCTTCTCC
>CAYVLB010000038.1:0-13801 GCA_964452325.1 uncultured Sphingobacteriales bacterium
AACGAAGACCTCTGAAATATCAAAAACGCTTGAAAGGAATTGCGTGCAATTGTTGGTGCCTCATTCCTTCTAACTGTTCGAAGAGGTCGTCGGGATGAAGCGTACGCCATGGAAAATTGTTAAACTCCCCCCCAAATTGGAAAAAGCGGTTGATCCCGTACTCCTGAAACTCCCGCAACACATGCAGCTGAAAATTAAGCGCTATAATCCAGCCATCACCCAACTCCTCATGCCATTTTTCAAAATAATAAGGCTCTTCGTAATGATAATTCAATACGTTTTCCCCAATTAATACGAAGCGTCGGACCCCGTGTTGGAGCAATGGATCAATGACTTCCCGCTTAAGGTAGTGGATGTCGTTGGTAATGCAGTCGTTCCACTCGCCAATCAATTCAATTACGGCCCGACCTCGCTGATAATCAGCATATAACAGTTTGACGTAAAGTGTATCAGACCCAATATCGTCCCACTCGGGATGGATAATGTAATTGTAAATGGTATGGTATTGATGAGGATATTTGTGAAAAAAGGGGCTATGGGGATCCTCATAGGCGTCGTAGTACATACGCCATCCTTGATACGGTATCAGATGATGCATGCGGCTTGGCTTATTGTTGGGTAGCTTTAATGTACGACAATGCTTTGCGGACGCTTCCCATCTGATCAATGAGTTGGCGAACCACCTTTTCTTCAAGGTGTGGATATAGTTGCTGAATCAATCGGATAGCACGGCGGATCAGCTTTTGGTTGGTCAGCTGCATATCCACTATCTTATTGTCCATTACGCGCCCCAGCCGAATCATTGTGACGGTACTAATCATGTTCAAAATCAACTTTTGGGCGGTTCCCGATTTAAGCCGCGTACTTCCGGTAATAAATTCGGGGCCCACCACAACTTCAATGGGATGGTCAGCAAAAGCGGCCAATGGTGTGTCTGGATTGTTGGTGATGCATCCGGTTGTGATTCCCGACGCCTGGCAATGTTTAAGGGCACCTACGGTATATGGTGTTGTTCCCGAAGCCGAAATCCCCACGACCACATCCGATGGCCCCACCCGATGAAGTTGCAAATCCCGCCATCCCTGTTCCACATCATCTTCGGCAAACTCTTGCGCTCGACGAATGGCAGCATCTCCACCTGCGATTAAACCAATCACAAGCCCATGGGGGACTCCAAAAGTGGGCGGGCATTCACTCGCATCCACAATGCCAAGTCGTCCAGCTGTTCCCGATCCTACATAAAACAACCGTCCACCTTGACGCATCTTTTGCACAATGGCCTCAACCAGCTTAGCCACTTGGGGTAGTGCCTGCTGGATGACATCAGCCACTTTGCGATCTTCCGCATTCATCCATTTCAACAATTGAAGCGTGGTCTGACGCTCCAAATGTCGATACGGAGAGTCCTGCTCAGTGATGGGAAAATGAGTCACCGCTTTCCCTTTCCTTTTCCAAAGATATAAAGCCGCGCCGTATCAGTGGTGAAGGAAGTCCGCATTGTACAAAAACACGCTCCATGGTTGAACGGAATACGTCAGCAATGCCTCCTGTAATGACTATAGGGCAAGGGCCATACTCGGAAAACAAAGGCAAGACTTTGAAACGAACATATTCCATTAAGCATTCTTCAACAATGGGTTGCCACCACTTTTCCCCAGGAAGAAATGGAAGCGATGATACCATCCGTCCCATCCATTGCCCCGGTCCCGGTGAATGGTATAATACCTCTAGCAATGCTGAGTGGTGCGACTGCTCAATACCCAAGAAACGATATACCGCTGCTTCAATCTCCGAAGGCAAAAGTCCTGCGGACAGATACTGTAATACCCGGCGGGCGATGTGTACTCCGCTACCTTCATCACCATAGATGTATCCCAAAGAGCGCATCCATCGGATCATTTGGGAATCACGGAAATAGCCTGCTATTGATCCGGTTCCCACAATTCCTACAATACCTTCTCGATCAGGCAAAAAGGCATGTGCTACACCCATTAGATCGGATGCCACCACAACCGAAGTTGCATGGGGAAACCACCTCCGCAAAGCATGCTTCACAAAGTCTGGTGGTTGTTCGTCATCGATTCCGGCACTGTAAAAACGCACCGATTTTATTTGCGGCCGCCACGCTTCGGTATCTTCTAATAATTCGTTTAGGAAGGACTCAAAATAGGCTGCATTCGCCCATTGGGCATTAAACCCCCTCGGTAGGGTTCGGCACAAATCGACCTGCCCGTCCGGCGATTTCAGAACCCACCGCCCCGTACTTCCCCCACAATCAAAGATAATATGCAAAGGGCCAGTTTCCTCGATTGGGCAAAGTTAATGATCCCTCGAAGTAGTCACTTTTGGGGGAGAACCTACTTCCTTGGGTCCATGCCACGCTAAAATACCACCATATAGGTTATACACGGTCAGCCCTACTTGTGACATGAAGAAAGCCGCTTGGGCACTCCGTCCTCCCGATCGGCAATAAACGTAATACCTTTTGTCGCGTGGGAGTTGCTGGATATGTTCAAAGAAATCTGGCCCGCTGATGTCGAGCAGCGTAGCCCCTGGGATACGCTCTTGCAGGTATTCCTGCTCGGTTCGCACATCAATGAGTTCACCCTTCGGATCCGAATTCAAACGTTCTTCAAATTCTTTAGGCATGAGGTCTTGATACATGGCGTAACAGTTAGATTAAGTTGTTTTGATTTTATGAAGTGGTCATTTTTTCTCGAATTATTTTGATGTTTTCCCCAATGTTGCCCAAATGGAGTTCGGGACGCAGGGCATGAGCGATGGAAGTGGCAATTCCGGAACGATATCCTCCCGCACAGTGGAAGACCACCCGCCGATCAGACGGCAATTCTTTGACCCGTTCCGGCAAGAGGTGCAAAGGAATATTTACCGATCCAGGCATAAATACGCCGGCCGTTTCACGCTCGGATGGAACCCGAACATCCACCACAAAGTATTGATCGGCATGGGCAAAAATCTCATCTAGTGAAAGGGAAGGCAAGGCGTGCTCTTTCCGATTACGGACGACCGCCACACCCTTAACAAATGGCTCGTACCCAATCTTGGCTACCCGATATAAAGCATTTCGAAGGTTCTCCTCATCATCACCCACTAAATAAAACGCCTCACCCGGATGAATGAACGTGCCAATCCATGTTTCTACCCGTTCTTCTGGTAAGTTGGGTATGTTAATAGAACCCTCAATATGACCTTGGCGATACGCTTCATATGGTCGGACATCTACAATCTTACCGGATACCTCCGATTCGGCTACCCAGGGAATCTGTGCCAACGCATCCTTCAACGCTGGTGCTCCTTTGCGATTGACTTCAACATCGTATGGAAAATACGCAGGAATGAAAGGCTGCCCTTCCAGCAGAAGTCGAACGAACTCATCTTCATCATTTACCTGCATTGCCCAATTGGAAATCTTCTCCTGCCCGATGGTGCTATAACTTTCATCCCGCATGCCTTTGCCGCAGAGGGAACCTTTACCGTGGGCAGGGTAAACTAACACCTCATCCGGTAGCTGACAAAATACGTTCTGCAGGGTTTGGAACATTTGACGGGCTAATGCTTCTTTTTGCTGACGAATATTGCCGGTTCCTTCTCGCAAATCCGGACGTCCCACATCACCAATAAACAGAGAATCCCCCGTAAACACAGCAACGGACTTGTCATTTTCGTCATATAGCAAGTAAGCGTTGTGATCGGGTGAGTGGCCGGGAGTGAAAAGGGCTTCGAATGTTACATTGCCCACCGTAACCTTATTGCCATGCTCCAGCGGTGTGTGTCGATATGCTACACCCACCTTTGGATGAATATACACCGTAGCATTCCATCGTTCGATGCACTCCTTATGACACGACACAAAGTCGGCATGCGGATGGGTTTCAAATACTGCGGTAATCTTTGCACCGTGCCGGTCTGCCCACTCCAAATAGGGCTTCGGATCGCGTCCAGGGTCCACCAACGCCACCTCACCATTGCTTAAAATTGCATAAGAGTAATGTGCCAATGCGCTGTCGTTGAATTGCTCAATTTTAACCATCTTTTATGATTTTTTGTTAGTTCATTTTCTTCCCTTCAGAAGGGACGGTGCAAATTTAGGTGTTTAGATAATATCTAATATGCAAGCGTCGGGTATTAGAACTTATCATCAATGTATAAGGTTAAGTTATTATCGTTGTGGCAATGGACAGGATGTTTACGGAAAGTCAATTGCAGCATACGCTGGCGCCATTTTTGAGGCACGACGGTGGTATATTACCTGATCTTCCAGATGGTGTATTGGCTATAATAGCCGGAGGATTACTCCAACAAGGATATGACGTATGGGTGCTCCATGAAGATCGTATGCGGCTAAGGACCTTTTACGAGGTAACTACCCAATGGGTAGCTCAGGGGCGTATTCATTGGTTTTACCCCCATAATATACCGAGTGCATGGGATGACGCTAAGGAGAAAGAATGGCCATCACCATTATGGCTAGTAGAACATTTTCAGCAGAAGCCCCGACCTTCCATGATCGTTTTCTCTCATCCAGTGTTAGCACAACTTCGCTTTCCGTCCGCAAATCAACTTCAAGTGGATGGAATACGCATTGTTCGGGGTGAAAGTCTTGATCCCGAATCACTGGCTGATTTCCTCCTCGAAGAAGGATACGAGGTAATGGAGTTTGCAGATCGGCCAGGAACCTATGCATGGCGTGGTATGATTTTCGACGTGTTTCCGTTTCATGCCCAGCGCCCGGTGCGAATCGAATTTGACGATGACCGAGTCGCCGCGCTGCGTTTCTATCATCCCGAAACCCAACTTTCCGAAGGAAATACACACGAATTCCTTATTACTGGTAAGGAAATCATCATTCAATCAGCAAATACTCCCTTTGCAGCGTTCTTAAAGCCGAATCGGCGGATTTTCCTTGTCGAACCGGACTATTGGTCGGAATTGTCACTATTAGGGCAATGGCCAATCAGTTTACCTTCATATGTGGTAGGATCTCCTTCGCATCATTCCCCTACCTTAACAGTCAAGTTCGAGACGTTGCCTCCGCTTAACCGTAGTATTGATCATCTGATTCGGATCCTTCACACCCTCCATTTCGAGGGCTACCGTACTTGGATTGCTTCCCCCCAAAAAGAAGATTATCATCGTCTTTGTGAGATCCTCGAACTCCGAGGAATAGAGACCGAATTGTCTTTTTTTCCATGTGCAATGCCGAATGCGTTCAAACTGCCTGCCGACCGAATAGCCATTGTTCCCTACCAGATGATATTACCAGCAAAGTCAGCATCTCGAAAGAGAACTTCTCCTCCCCTGGCAACCCCTCACCAATTGACACCGGGAGACTACGTTGTCCACATTGACCATGGGATTGGTGTGTTTGAAGGAATGGGAAAGATGAAATTCAAGGGAAAGGAAAAGGAAGTTTTGCGGATTCGATATGCTGGTGGGGATCTGTTGTTTGTGGGCATTGAGTCGATGCATAAATTGTCGCCATACACCCCTCCGGGAGATAAGGAAGTCCGACTTTACAAGTTAGGATCGGGACGGTGGAAGCGAGTTCGAGAGCGTGCCAAAGAGAAGATCAAATCCCTGACCATCGATTTAATTCGGTTGTATTCCCTTCGAAAGTCTCAGAAAGGATATGCCTTTGCGTCGGATGACCAGCTGATGATGGAAATCGAGTTGAGCTTTCCCCACACGCTTACCACCGACCAAGCTGAAGCGTGGCAAGCTATCCAGCAGGATATGGAGTCGGAACGTCCTATGGATCGCCTTGTTTGCGGAGACGTTGGCTTTGGGAAAACTGAATTGGCCATCCGCGCTGCTGCCAAAGCTGCTGCCAATGACAAACAGACGGCGATATTGGTACCCACAACGGTATTAGCCCTCCAGCATTATCAAGTGTTCAAAGAGCGCCTTGCACCGCTGGGAATCACGGTTGATTATGTTTCTCGGTTTCGTACACCTGCTGAGAATCGCCGCATTCTGCAGGCAGTTGCAGCGGGCAAAGTGGACGTGCTGATTGGTACGCACCGCCTTCTGAGCAATGATGTGTCATTTCTCGACCTGGGGCTCCTCATCATTGACGAAGAACAGAAGTTTGGCGTCGAAGCCAAGGAAAAACTTCGCTCCCTCAAAACCAACGTTGATACGCTGGCCCTTACCGCGACACCCATTCCCCGAACCCTTCAATTTTCATTATTGGGAATTCGGGATATTTCGTTGCTGACCACGCCACCAGAAGGACGTAAGCCAGTGGAAACCGTTATTGGCAACTTTCACCTTCCCGCCCTCGAGCGAGCGATTCGGCGCGAGCTCGATCGGGGAGGACAGGTGTTTTTCATTCATAATCGCATTAAAGACCTCTCTCATTATGCCGAAATCATTCAACAGATGCTACCAAAGGCGAGCGTGACAATCGCCCATGGACAAATGGAGTCGGACCGACTTGAAGAAATCATGTATTTTTTTGTGCGCGGACGATATGATATTTTAGTGACCACCTCATTGGTCGAGTCCGGTCTTCATATTCCATCGGTCAATACCATCATCATTAATAATGCTCACCATTTTGGCCTCAGTGATCTCTATCAATTACGGGGTCGCGTAGGGCGGAGTTATCTCCAGGGATATTGTTATCTGTTAGTGCCGTCGTTGCGGACCTTACCGACAAACTCCCGACGCCGTCTCCACTCGCTTCGACTACATCAAGACCTGGGAAGTGGATTTAAAATTGCCATGCACGATTTGGCCATTCGAGGGGCTGGCAATCTCTTTGGGGCAGAACAAAGCGGATTTGTGGCGGAGATGGGATATGAAACATATGAGAAAGTGCTCCTAGAAGCCCTTTATGAAATGCAACAAGAAGGAATGTTGCCATCACAGGCAGAGCCTACCTTGCGATTACTACATCGGAAGGTGCAAA
Source organism: uncultured Sphingobacteriales bacterium (assembly GCA_964452325.1). Taxonomy (GTDB): domain Bacteria; phylum Bacteroidota; class Bacteroidia; order JAADEI01; family JALVCQ01; genus JALVCQ01. Next base: position 6,935 of record CAYVLB010000038.1, read on the forward strand.
AAATTACTGTAGAGACGGACCTGCCTACCTATCTTCCCGATGCTTACGTACCTTCAGCGGCTCATCGGATGGCTTTCTACCAGCGATTGAATGAAGCAACATCGGAAGCAGAATTGACTCGCTGGATTGAAACCCTGCGCGATCAGTATGGGCCACTACCAACTCCGGCCCGCCATCTGATCTCGGTGGTACGCCTTCGATGGATGCTTCAGGGGTTGCCTGTGGAGAAGGTTACCCATCAGTCCGGAAAAGTGACCCTGTATCTAACAGGACAAGATCCATCCTTTTACCAGTCAGCCCAATTTGATGCATTGCTGGAATTATTGCAGAAATATCCTGATCGATGCGGGCTACTCCAGCGAGATCGACATGTTATGATCAAATTCGACCGTTTTCCCACACTTGAGGCATTCTGCAAATGGTTTGACACCCACCGAGAGACAGTGACAATACAGTGAACAATTGGTGGACTGTATGTATAAATGGGCAAGGAGAAGTAGAAAAGCACTGTGAGTACGTATCCAGCCAGTTCGTAACGCAATCCTTACCAAGCAGGAGCCTCTTCTTTGCGAGACGCTAATGAGAAAGTACGGAACATGTTGAAACCAAAATGAATGCGTCCTGTAAGCACGTCATCAACGGTATTGAAGAAAATATGCTTGTTGGTTAATCCTCGTCCGTTGGAAAAAGTCAGTTGAAATACATGTCCACCGGTTTCAATGTCAATGCCAATCCCAAAAGGATTGGCATTTTCATTGAAAGAGCCGATGATGTGGGGGCTATATTCAAAATTGATGCTGATTGCATCGGAGATTTTGAAGCGTCCTCCAAGCCCCCAATAGACAGCATCGTTGGTCTCTGACAAAGCAGGCGATAGGTTACGGTGTACATAGGTAGGCATCATCTGCAACGACAAGCGTGAAGAGAATTTGCGAGCGATAAGGAGCTGATGAGTATAGAAAAAACGGTGAATAAACTGGTAGTTATAGCCATCTTCTGGCCAGGGCATTCCATGAATGGCTATTTCCGAAAGGTAGGTTATCGTAAGTGGTGATTGTCCCTTGCCGGATTGTTGGCTCAGTAGCCGAATTTTGACGAATCCATCGTATATTTTTTCGTAGGTTGATCTTCCAATGCCAATATTAATCCATCGATTGAGGCCATACTCGAAAGCAATGCGCGTGGCCGAGTTATCCAGACCAAAAAACGTATTCAGTCCGCCCAAAAGTACCCCAAATCGGTGAGAAACCAGAAAATTTAGGTGATGTGGGCTCACTAACTTGGTAGAATGTTGTTGAACAATTCGAGTGGCTTTGAAGGCAGCAATTACCGATTGGGAGGTGGGTGCGTCGGGAGAGGATGCTTCTAATAGGGACATCAGGTCATCTTCATTGGTTTCTTGGGCATACCCATTCATCCCGTGCAAGCATGCCAATGCTAGAAGCATCCCTATTCCCGTTGTTTTCACAAACTGGATCATCTGAAAGGAACTTACTTTTTCCTTTTGTGGAAAGGGGCATATTCAAAATCCACGTAGACGTCTACCACTTCCGCAATTTTTTGGGCCATTAATTTAGGAATGGAAATATCATGGGCTTTGACATTAACCTTGAATTGTGCCTGGGCACGGTAGCCGTTGTCATGTTTGGACAATGTGCCTTCGATACGATACTTTCGGGTGATGCCATGGATCGTTAGATTTCCCTCGATGATTACTGGTTGGGGAGTATTTGCAGTAAGATCGATGTCGGATAAGTTGATGATTTGCCCTCGGAGTTGTGCGTTGGGGTATCGATCGCTGTGCAAATAACGTTCGTTGAAATGCTCTTCCATCAGGTCATTGGGAAAGTCGAATTTGCGGATAGGAACTTTGGCAACTACTTTCCCCGAGCGTAAATCGACGAATGACGAAACGGCACTATTGATTGCCTCAATATCTTCCAACGGGGCATCTGAATAAAAGCGAACCTTACCAGTAGTGGTATAATATATTTGAGCATATCCCAGCGACCACCCCGTCCACAAAATGATCGTTATCCACCAGCGGCTTTTTAGCATACCGTTTTATTAAGCCATTCACTTCAGCTTTTCAAGGAATCATTCCATGTTGAATCCATAGTTCGATGGTATGGATGTCGCACGAGTCGAGTTTTGGAAGGCCTTTGGGCATGGGACTATATCCTATTTCATGGCGAATGGTACCTAAAAGACGCCCTTGCATGTGTGCACGTTTAACGCCTCGATAGCTTGATAGATCATAACCACCGGATCGGGTTTGGGCATCATGACAACCTGCTATTGCACATGAACGTTGCATTATGGGTGCTACCGCCGACGTGTAAGTAATCGCGGTAGAATCGCAAGGCACTTGACTATCAATGGTGTCTATCGCATCATAAGCGCACGAGGCCAACCCCAATACTCCCATAATCCATCCCATCAAAACACCTGATGGGACAATTTGCTTGATTCGCATGGATGTGGCTTATGGTTCGACCCATATCACCGCTTGGGTATTTCCATGACAACTGTTGCAACTGCCCGTATGGGGCTGTGTACTCATATGTTGAATACTTCCTTGGGGTCCTGTGACGGTAGGGTATAATTCCTGAATGTTGCGGGAAAGGGGTTCAGTAGTGTAGAAGTTTCCTTGCCGATCCACTTCTAAACGCAATACCATTTCTCCTGTCCCATTGGGTCCTGTGTATAGAAACACTGTGGACCCGGGAGCCACACTACTACTGTCCTTTTGATAAACCGTTCCCGAAACTGAGAATACATATTCGTTCTGCCCTGCTCGATGACATGACCCGCAATCTTTCCCTGCATTATGACTTTCTTTTCCATTGTAGGTGCTGACTTCTCGCTCCCACATCTCATCGTTGTCTTCATCCTTGAATGATGTATCTTCACATTGACTCATGGCCAGTACAGATCCGGCCAGCATCCCTATAAGAAAATATTTGTTAATTCTTGTCATAGTACCCCTTTTTTTTATTTATTTAACAGTAACGAATTGTTTCTGTGTTTGGTATCTAGTTGATTCAAAAGTCAATTAGGAGCTGCACTGTGCGAAGCGGTCAGCCACTGCTTTCCAATCGACGACGTTCCACCAGTTGGCTACATATTCGGGACGCCGCCACTGATATTTCAAGTAGTAGGCATGCTCCCATACGTCAAGTCCGAGGATGGGCGTACCTCCCTGGCATTCGCAAGGACATACTTTCATCAGGGGATTGTCTTGATTGGGCGAGGAGCATACCTTTAACTTTCCATCCTTAACTACGAGCCATGCCCATCCCGATCCGAATCGTGTGAGGGCAGCGTTGGTAAAAGCGTTTTTGAAGTTTTCAAACGATCCAAAGGTTCCGTGAATGGCTTCGGCCAAAACTCCAGTAGGTTCGCCGCCGCCCCGAGGTGACATAATGCTCCAAAACAGAGTGTGATTGTAATGTCCCCCTCCATTGTTGCGTATGGCAACTGTTTCCACTGCATCGGATCGAAGCAAATCTTCGATGGACAGTTCGGCATATTCTGTTCCTTCCAAGGCGGCATTTAGCTTGTTAACGTATCCTCCGTGATGCCGTTGATAATGGATCTCCATTGTTTGGGCATCAATATAAGGTTCCAATGCATCATAAGGATATGGAAGTTGTGGTAATATGTGAGCCATAGTTCCTTTGAATTTATATAGGCGCAAATGTACAATTTTTGCCTTCGCTTTAGGATGAATGATTTCGAATCTTGAAAAGTGGCCCCGCCAGGATTCGAACCTGGATCAAGAGTTTAGGAAACTCCTATTCTATCCCTTGAACTACGGGGCCAAAGGTTCTTAGGGAGAGTGGATTTGCTTTCGGGGATGTAAATATTCTTTTTTAGCGGGTAAGGTGCCAAAAAGGGCATCCCATAAGGGAGTGGATACCCCAAAGATTTTGTTCGGATACTTAAAATGGTGCAGGTGATGTAGCCGCCAGAGCCAGGATAACCCCCGTGGCGGCCGAAACAGATGCATGGCATAGTGAACTGATGCATACATCAGATACCCGATAATAAAGCCCGGAAGGAAAGCATATACATGATTTCCCATGATGGACCGAAAAAGGACAAAGAAAAATGTCGCCAACACGATGCTAGGTACGGGTGGCATAATCAGACGTTCTTTATCCCGTGGATACTCATGATGCACTCCATGCAATAGGTACACAATGCGTTTGCCTCGCCGGCTTTGAGCGGGAAAATGAAATATAAATCGGTGGATACAATATTCGGCCAATGTCCACGTGAACATCCCGCCAGCAAACCAAGCGGCCAATTGCCCCCATTGGGGATTAATGACCGCATGGTAGTGATATAGTAGCAGTACACTAAGGGGAATGTAGATACTCATGATAATCACAGGGTGCGTCCGTGTGAGTGCTTCCAACACAGGATTTTGGAAGAGACGGGCCTTACCTTTACCTTTCGGAGTGGCCATGGTTGCTGTTTTTTTAAGGGTTACCGATGAGGTAATCGTATACAATAGTTCCCCCCAAATGCCCTTGATAAGCGAGAATACCTACTGCGATTGCTGTTAATATTACCAGAAGCCATCGCATAGATCCCTTGGGACGTTGCCATAACACCCCGATGGCCAACAAAGCAAATATTCCTACTGTTATCTTCCCTAACGTTTCGTGTCGTTCGAGAAGTTCGTAGGCATCAGAAATATGTTCGATAACTTCTTCGATTTTTTCTTCATCCCGTTCGCCAGACAATATGGCAGCTATTCCTCCCAACACCCCCAAGATGTGTAGCCATCGGCCGCTTCGAAAGTAAAAGTCATCATTTCGCCAAGCATAGAGGAAATAAAAAAACAATGTTGCCACCCATAGCGCAATGGGAAAGTGAACGATGACCGGGTGAATATATTCCCACATGTTTATCAAATGTTAAAATAGTCAGGCTCGTTGCCGGGTTTCCACTTGATGTTACATCCGATTGATGGAATTTGCCGATCAATGGTTGTTCCTTGAAGGATGGCGTCTAATGCGTTGCGGAGGTCTTGTCCAGTCACTGGCCGGTTGTTGCCTGGTGTGGAATCATCAAATCGTCCCCGATAAACACATCGAAGGTCGGCATCGAAGACGTTGAAATCGGGAGTACACATGGCTTTGTAGTCTTTGGCTACAGCTTGAGTGTCATCGTATAAGTAGGGAAAAGGAAAGTTTTTTTCACGTGCCCAAGCACTCATTTTGTCAGGAGCATCTTCGGGGTAATGCGCCACATCATTGCTATTAATGGCGATGAAAGCAATGCCTTTGGGGATGTATTCTTGGGCGACTGCTACCAGCTTGTCAATGATATGTTGGACGTAGGGACAGTGGTTGCAAATAAAGGTGATGACGGTTCCTTTTTCACCTTTGAGTACTTGTAATGATCGTTTTTTTCCGGTTAATGGCTCGATTAATTCAAAATCGGGAGCTCGAAAGCCAAGAGGAATTGACAAGGTATGAACTGCAACCATGGAAGCCCATTTTTGCGTTGAGCAAAGATATTGAACTTCATGTGGTAATTCATTCTTTACTGATGGGAATTTTTGTATGAACTTGTTGATTTCAAACAAATAGCGGAAATAAGTGGGAAGGGAGAAGGGGCATGTATCAGCAATTCCTGTTTTGCACATTCGTTGGGACATTGTGGTAATAGTTTGAGGAGGGGATATCGGTATGGGTGTGGATGGCCCACCAGACGCCGTTTACCCAGAACCGTCGTGTGAAGGTGTCATGGTAGCTTTTGCCTTATTTAACTTTGCCCTCATCAAAACGGATTGCGATTGACCATGAAATGGAGGCGTTGCCGGATGAAGTGGCTAACTGTTATCCTGATTATGTTTTTGGGCGTGACAATGAGCGCTTGCAAGCGGGATCGGTGCCCGACGTTTCGAGTAACTTCTTGTTGCGTTCAGTTGCTATAGTTGCCTTTCGGCTGCTGGCAGGGGTATTAATAGAGGGCCATGTCGAAACGTCGTCGATGCTTTCGCGTCAGGGGGTGATGGGCTCCCAATAGGTGAAAGAGGCCAATAGTTGCTCGTCGTGGTAGCTCATTGCAACATTTTTTGTCGAGGATAACGGCTTCTATGAGCTGGGCAAGGGCAGCGTCGTAGTCTTTGGTGGTAATGGCTTCTTTGGCCGACTTCAATGCGTTTTGGGCGGGGCTGTTTTGAAGGTCATCTTCGGAGAGGTGAATTAGCTGATGCAATGCACGGACAGCTTCTGCCAGTTGGTAATGTGGGGAGTCTGGACCGACTTTTTGAAGGAATTCGAAGGCTTTGTCCAAGTCATCAAGTGCGGTTAAATGTACGTAGAGGGCTCGGACGTCTTCATCATCGGGGTGTTTTTTCATGAGTTCTTTAAGGCGTATGAGGGCTTCCCATACATTGCCTGACTTGACCAATGATTGCACGACTTCCAGTTCGGAGGCAGCACTCCCAGGAAGGTGCTGTTTAAGCCATTGCTCAATTTGGGATTTGGGCAGTGCACCTGTAAATTCAGCAATGGGACGTCCCTGATGAAATAGTTTGACGTTGGGGATGCCACGTATGCCATATTGGGCAGCGATTTGAGGGTTTTCGTCGGTATTGAGCTTGGCTAACCTCCATGCACCTTTATGTTCTCGCTCCAGGGCTTCAAGGGTAGGGGTGAGCATTCGGCATGGGCCACACCATGGTGCCCAGAAATCTACTAGAATAGGTTTTTCAAAACTGGCTCCAATAACTTCCCGCTGAAAATCGTGCACGTTGATGGGCATGCGTTTGTTTTTTTAATGTGGAGGTTCAAATCTAATGCCTTAGGGAGTATGGGTGTCATAAAGTCAGCCGATGGGCATTCT